>JAIEDW010000322.1 GCA_029067805.1 Lachnospiraceae bacterium | reverse complement strand
GAGTACATCAGCGCGTCGTCATCGATATCGAAATGATAACGGATTTCCTGACGCATACGCACATTCATGACAAAAATATAATTTTTCAAGTGGGCAATCTCCCTGGACACCGTAGCATAGGGATATTTCATATCAAGGCTGTAGCGGAACATATTGCTGAGTGACTGGCACAAATCGCTGACCAGCTCACAGTCCTGAATGCTGGCAATGCTGCTCATAGTGTCCAACGTATTATATAGGAAATGCGGGTTAATCTGCGCCTGCAACGCCTGATACTGCGCCTTGTTCAACAGAAGTTTATCCTGGTACTGCTGCCCGATCAGATTCTCGATGGAATCAAGCATGTAGTTAAATTCTTCTCCCAGTTTTCCGATCTCATCCTGCACCTGATAATTGACCCGGAGATTCGTATCACCGCTGCGAATCCTGCCAATCGTATCCATCAGATTTGCCAGCGGATTTGTCAGCCGCTTTGTGATATAGGTGTAGAGAATAATCATGAGAACACTTAAAGCTGTCACACTTATGACCAATGTCCTCACCAGAATCTTCTGACTTGCCTTCAGCACAGACTGGAGCATAACTGCATAGACATCAAGATCATACTTATTCAGCGGCAGATGGAAAAAGACTTTCTCCGAATCCGCCATATCTGCGGCCGCCTGCCCGCTCTCCTGCACTTCCACCCTCGTCCGCTCATAAAAGTCCGCATAGCTTTCACCCGGCTCTCCCACCAGCGAAAAGGCACGGTCCCCCGCAGGCTGCAGCCAGACAAACGTATTTTCCCCCAGTTGATACTTCTGCATAATCTTCTGTGTGGCTTTCACATCCGCATCGCAGACAATGTAACCGATCATATTCTTTGTGCTTGAAATGTCATAGAGTTTTAACACAAACCTTACCATATCCGCATCCGTGGAGGGATTGTGATAACTGGAAATCAACATTTCATTCTCGTCGGATTCCGCATATATTTTCACCCGTTCGGCGTTATAAACCTCCGACTCTTCATAGATATCGGCAGCATAGTTTCGTTTCGGGGTTGCTGCTTTTCTGTACACACTGACAATCTCATGGTCGCTGTTATAAAAATAGAGCGCCATCATACCATCATTAGCCGTAAAATAATTGTCCGCATAATCCCTCGCATAGCGGTAGTAATCCTGACGCAGTTCCTCCACCGTCTCGTAATCCCGCAGTGCACTGAGAAAGGCCTTATCATTGTAGATGTTGACCATGTTATTCTCGATTCCCTCGATATAACTTCCCAGCTCGTTCTGCATATTATCAAGAGAATTATAGGCGATATCATGGGCCTGTTCATAAACCATGCTGGAGCTGACATTCAGGAGAAATACCGTCTGCAAAACCAAAGCAATCAGCGTACATAAAATACAGATCATCAGTATTTTGTTCCGCATGCTTCCTCTCACCGAGATTTTTCCGATCATGTGAATATCCTTTCCGTACACTTTTTTACACAAATTTTATCGAATCGATTGAATATAATAATCTAAAAGCTCATATATCCACTCTTGAAGTACTGAAAACCGAAAGCCTAACGTTTGCGCCTTTTCAGTATTTATACTGTATTCCGGCACTCCATTATACGGAGCTGGTTCCCCCGCTTTATCAATAATCGCTTTTGTACCTGTTTTCTTTTCCACATACTTAATTATTTCTCTTATGGAAATAGTTCCTTCTGCGCTTCCATTTATTGCTCCTCTGACATCCTTATCCACCAAAAAAGCCATAAACTTTCCGGCTTCATCAGAACGGATATATCCCATCTGAGAATCCAAATTATCTATGTTCATCGGGATCGATTTCATGGTACGTTCCACATAATACAACAATCTTTTTGTATAGTCATCTTTTCCAATTACAAAAGGATATCTTACCGCAATCCAATTTCTATCAGAATACTCCTGCCATAAAGCGCGCTCGGCCTGCCGCTTTATTTCCTCGTATGAAAATACTGTTCTGTCACACCATATTAATTTTTTTGAAACTCCATCAAAATCAGATTCCACAGTATTGGTATGCAAAGGCTCATAAACTGAGGTGCTTGACATATGAATATATTTATCACAATCAATAGCTTCCATTGCATACTTT
The DNA here is from genome assembly GCA_029067805.1 of Lachnospiraceae bacterium. GTDB lineage: Bacteria > Bacillota > Clostridia > Lachnospirales > Lachnospiraceae > COE1. The sequence continues at coordinate 401 of JAIEDW010000322.1, read as the reverse complement.
ATGTCATTTGAACAATACGCAAGCTTGTCGATTACAATGTCATAATGCCTGCCGTCAAAAGCTCTTTTCAAGCTCTCTTCCTTTGTTCTTTCAATCACAAGCCGCTTCACTCTATTGCCGTATTCATCAGAAGATTTTCCTCTTGTAGCAATGGTGATCTCATAGCCATTTGCCAGAAGTTCATTTACCATATGTATGCCAAAAAATCTGGTGCCGCCTATTACCAAAATTTTCATTCTTTAAATCCCCCATTTTGACTTAATGTTTTTTTGTTGTGAATAACCCCATCCCATTAGCACGACAAATAGAAAATTTACAGTTCCTTAGTAAAACAAATAATTCTATTTGCTTCTGTAAAATTCATAGCTTTGTGGAAGTAAAAGCTGCCCATATTATCTATT
>JAIEDW010000321.1 GCA_029067805.1 Lachnospiraceae bacterium | reverse complement strand
AACGAAAAGACGACAAAGTTCTTGGATAAATTTGTCAAGCGCGTGAAAGCGTATCCGCCGGGAGTGTGTCCGATTTCTGTGCAGCTTTCCTTTTTGCAGAGTTCCAGAAGCCAGACCTGCGGTAAGTGCGTACCCTGCCGGGACGGTTTGGAGCAGGTGGAAAACATGATGCGTGCCATTCTTGACGGAAAGGCGGACATGGATACGTTTAACAACATGGTAGAACTTGCAAAGATGATACAGGATACTGCAGACTGTGCAATCGGATATGAAGCGGCAAACATCGTGCTCCAGAGCGTGGAGTTATTCCATGACGAGTACATGAGCCATATCCAGGATCATCGTTGTAAAGAAGACATCGGTCAGAAAGTGCCTTGTATCTCATATTGCCCCGCAAATGTGGACATTCCGGGCTATATCGCACTAATGGGTGAGGAGCGTTATGCCGACGCGATTAATTTGATCAGAAGGGATAACCCGTTCCCGACTGCATGCGCGTTTATCTGCGAGCATCCATGTGAGGAGAAGTGCAGACGTGATCTTTTGGACAGCCCGGTTAATATCCGCGGATTGAAAAAGTTCGCCGTAGACCAGATTGCAGTTGACAAGGTAAAAGTTCCCGAGTGCAACGTTACAACAGGTAAGAAAGTGGCAATCGTCGGTGGCGGTCCGTCAGGAATGACCGCAGCTTACTTCCTCTCTCTGATGGGACATAAAGTTGTCGTATTTGAGGAGCGTGCGGAACTGGGCGGAATGTTACGCTATGGTATTCCAAACTACCGTCTGCCCAAGGACAGGCTTGACGAGGATATCAACGGAATTTTAGCAACCGGAAATATTGAAGTAAAATATAATGTATCTGTTGGAAAAGACGTTTCCATGGAGCAGCTTTTAGAAGAATATAATGCAGTTTACATAGCAATCGGTGCGCAAGTAGGAAAAACCGTAAGGGTTGACGGCGTGAACAGCAACGGCGTGTTCTCGGCGGTTGACATGCTTGGTGAAATTGGGCGCGGAAATATTCCCGATTATACAGGAAAACGCGTTGTCGTAGTCGGTGGCGGAAATGTGGCGATGGACTGTGCGCGTTCTGCAATCCGCTGTAACGCAAAGGAAGTTACGGTTATTTATCGTAGAAGACAGATTGATATGACAGCGCTTCCCTCAGAAATCCAGGGAGCGATTGAGGAAGGCGTAGAGCTTCTGACATTGAATGCGCCTGTCAGAATTACACCGGACGAAAACGGAAACGTAAAAGGCTTTGTATGCCAGCCGCAGATTATCAGCAAGTATGACAGACAGGGCAAACCGGGCGTTACAGTGGCAAACAAAGAGGAAATCGAAGTGCCGTGTGAGATTGTTTTGATGGCAATCGGACAGGATATTGTTTCCGAGCCGTTTGAGAAATACGGTGTCAATCCAAAGAGAAAGACTTTTGAGACGATGCCGGATACAAGAATAAAGGGATACGACAGAGTATTTGCAGGCGGTGACTGTGTATTTGGTCCTGCAACGGTAATTAAAGCGATCGGAGCAGGAAAGATTGCCGCGATCAACATTGATGAGTATCTTGGATACCATCACAAGTATCTTGAGGATATCAGGGTACCCGAGCCGCGTGAAAATGACCGCACCCATTATGGACGTGTCCATCTGACAGATCGTTCCGCAAGGGAGAGAAAGCACAACTTTGAGCCTGTTGAGAACGGAATGTCTTATGATGAGGCAATGCAGGAGTGTCATAAGTGTTTGAGATGTGACCACTTTGGTTGCGGCGTAGTGGAAGGAGGCAGAGTATAATGGTTAAGATTACAGTTGACGGTGTCGCGTTTTCGGTGGAAGAGAATAAGACGATTTTGGAGGCGGCAAAGGAAGCCGGTATTGAAATTCCCACACTTTGCTATTTAAAAGATGTGAATGAAATCGGCGCATGTAAAATGTGCGTTGTTGAGGTAGAAGGCAGGGATAATCTTGTGACTTCCTGCAACACAAAAGTGAAAGACGGCATGGTTGTCACAACAAATTCCGAGCGTGTTATCAAGAGCAGAAAACAGGTCTTGAACATGATCCTTGCAAACCATGATGTACGATGCTTTTCTTGCAGCAAGTCGGGAGAGTGTAAGCTCAGAGAGCTTTCTAACGAATATGACATTGAAGAATCATGCTACAAGGGAAGTTTTGCAAGGTATGAGGTGAAGAAAGAAAATCCGTTCCTTACATATTATCCGGAGCTTTGTATCAATTGCCAGCGTTGTGTCAGCACATGCAACAAGGTGACTGGAAACGGTACGCTTCACAACGAGAAGATCGGCACAAGAACATTGATTGATGCGCCATTTGGAGCAGATTGGAAAGAATCGACCTGTGAATCCTGTGGAAACTGCGCAAATGCGTGTCCTACAGGTGCGCTTGTTGCAAAGAACAGAAAGAATTATCAGGCAGGTACGGTAAAACAGGTGCTCACGACATGCCCGCACTGTGCGACAGGCTGCCAGTATTATCTGATTGTGAAAGACAACAAGATTGTTGACGTAAAGCCGGCTAACGGACCATCAAACAAGAATCTCCTTTGTGTAAAGGGACGCTTCGGTTCGTTTAACTTTGTGCATTCACCCGAGCGATTGAAATATCCTTTGATCAAAAATAAAGAAACAGGCGAGTTCGAGCGCGCAACATGGGACGAGGCGCTTGACTTAATTGCCTCTAAATTCAACGAGATTAAAAAGCAGTATGGTCCCGATGCATTGGCAGGCTTTGCATGTTCCCGTTCTCCGAATGAGGACTGCTATATGCTGCAGAAAATGGTGCGCTGCGCATTCGGCACAAACAACGTTGATAACTGTGCGCGTGTATGCCATTCGGCTACTGTTGCAGGACTTGCAATGACACTCGGTTCGGGTGCGATGACCAATCCGATTTCTGATATCACAAATGATGTAGACGCAATTTTGTTAGTTGGTTCTAACCCCGAGGAAGCGCATCCGGTAATCGGTATGCAAATCCGCCAGGCAGTGGATCGTGGAACAAGACTGATCGTGGTAGATCCGAGAGATATTGGACTTTCCAAGGTTGCGGATGTCCACTTGAAATTAAAGCCCGGCACAAACGTTGCGTTTGCAAACGGTATGATGAATGTAATTATCAATGAGGGACTTGCAGACGAGGAATTTATCGAGACAAGGACAGAGGGCTTTGAGGAGCTCAAAGAGATTGTTAAAGAATACACACCGGAAAAGGTAGCCGAAATCTGCCATATTGATCCGGATCATTTGAGAGAGGCAGCGCTGATGTATGCCAAAGCGAAAAAAGCGCCGATTATCTATTGTCTTGGCGTTACGGAGCATTCGACAGGTACAGAAGGCGTTATGTCGATGTCGAATATGGCGATGCTGGTAGGAAAGCTTGGAAAATCAGGCTGCGGCGTTAATCCGTTACGAGGACAGAATAACGTGCAGGGTGCTTGCGATATGGGTGCAATGCCCGGCGATTTCCCCGGTTATCAGAAGGTTACAAATCCTGAGGTAATCGAGAAGTTCGAGAAGGCATGGGGCGTGAAGCTCAATACAAAGCCCGGTATGCATGCAACGGATGTATTCCCGGCAGCAATCAAAAAGGAAATTCGCGGATTGTTTATTTTCGGAGAAGATCCGATTGTAACAGACGCAGACCAGAACCATATTAAGAAGGCACTGAAAAGTCTTGACTTCTTTGTACTCTCAGATTTGTTCATGACAGAAACGGCGCAGTATGCGGACGTTATTCTTCCGGGAACAAGCTATGCGGAGAAGGAAGGAACATTCAGCAACACCGAACGCCGCGTGCAGAGAGTAAGAAAGGCAGTGCAGCTTGATGGCGAGATGCGTCTTGATACGGATATCTTTATCGATTTAATGAACCGTATGGGCTATCCGCAGCCGCAGCTGACTTCGGAAGAGATTATGGACGAGATCGCGTCGGTAACGCCAATCTTTGGCGGTATCAGTCACAGAAGACTTGACCACGGCGAGAGTATCCAATGGCCATGTCCCGATAAGAAGCATCCGGGCACACCGATCCTTCATGTCGGACAGTTCTCAAGAGGTCTGGGCTGGTTCTATCCTGCTCAGTATACGCCGAGTGCGGAATTGCCGGATGAAGAATATCCGTTTATCCTAATGACAGGTCGTGTGCTTTATCACTATAACACAAGAGCCATGACGGGAAAGACGCCTGGTCTGATGGAGCGTGAGGGACATTCATTTATTGAGATGAATACGGAAGATGCGATACGGTTAGGCATTGTGAATGGCGAGAAGGTAAGAGTCAGCTCAAGGCGTGGCGCAATCGTTTCGGTTGCGAGAGTTGGCGATAAGGTTTCCCCGAGAGAAACGTGGATGCCGTTCCACTTCCCCGATGGAAATGCGAATGTGCTGACCAATGCAGCGCTTGACAAATATGCGAGAATACCGGAATATAAGGTTTGTGCAATAAATATTGAAAAATTATAATGTATCCAATATCTGCGAATTTGTGCCTTTGCACAAATTTGCCTATTGAAAAATCTCTGATTTTTCAATATATCCCCTTTATGTATAGAGCAAAAAGTTGTATTCTATATGTAAGGGGGATTTTTATGGTAAAAATTTTTACAATGACCCATAAAGAATTTGATGTACCAAATGATCCGATGTATGTACCGCTTCATGTAGGACATGCGGGTGCAAAAAAGGATTTTGGTTATATGGGGGACGACACAGGGGATAACATATCCGATTTAAATTGTTATTATGCGGAGCTTTCCGGTGTTTACTGGGTATGGAAGAATTATCACCAAGCGGACTATGTGGGTATCTGCCATTACAGACGCTTTTTGACGGATGAGAACGGTTATGCCTTTACAGAACGGGAATATGAAGATATACTAAAGAAATATGACATCATTACGACGAAACAGTTAGAGCTGCCAAATTCCTATCGTTTCGGTTTCGGAGCACATCATAACGTAAATACGCTTGATGAAACGGGAAAGATCATAAAGGAGCATTACCCACAATTTTATGACACGTATGTCACTTTGGTAAATGAAAACAGGACCTATTTTGGGAATATCATGGTGGCGAAAAAGGCGTTGTACGACGAATACTGCGAATGGCTTTTTGGTATCTTTTTTGAGTTGCAAAGGCGCATTGATCTGACCTTTGAGGACGATTATCACAAGCGTGTGTTTGGATTTATTTCCGAGTTTTTGTTATATGTCTGGGTAACGGCAAAAAAGTTGTCTGCTTATGAGTGCAAAGTTGCGATCATAGGTGAAAAAAAGGAAACAGGTGAAATAAAAGAACAGATGCAGCTCTTTTTTGAGAAAAGAGATATGGTGGGGGCGAAGGAATACTTTTTGCAATATTTGAAAAAGCGTCCCGATGTGATCATGGAGGCGTCTGATGTCACAGGAGAGTGCAAGCTTTGTCTGCAGGCGGTTTCTACCGCAAATCTGGAGCAGGCGGAGTATGGCAGCAGTTTTCTTGACAGAATCAATGATTATGATACAATTATAAAATATTTTAGGCAGTTAAATAAGGCAGCGGCGCAGTTTGTAAAAGAGGCTGTGGGGGGACGCGCCCTGACAAATGTCCCGAAGGCAGAATATGTACAGACGATAGAGGCAGATGACTATGACCAAAGTACGATAAGCGACTCATCTGACATAGCACTTCGGGCGGCGATTAAGCTGTATGCACCGGATCATGAAACGGCACAGACAGCGTTCGAACAGATAAAGGCTTATCAGAAAAAACAGATGCGTGAGTGAACGGTGGCAGGAGGATAAATCCATATGGAACTATTTTACAAAATATTTGAGATAGTCGGTATGCTGGTATGCTTTGTATGCTGTTTTATCGTCATAAAGGGAAGACCCTCCGGGATTCAGCAAAAATTGCTGATAACGTGTATATTGGGACTTGTAGCGACTGTCGGGAATGTCATGGAAGTATTCTCGACTTCCGCGGATGCCGCGATGGTGGCAATCAAGATGGCATACATAGGAAAATGTTATATTGTAACATGTGCGCTGATGTTTGTCAGCAGTTACAGCAGTGTGAAGCTGCCAAAAGGTCTAGTTGCATTTTTAGCAACTGCCAATACGGCGGTGCTTGCTGCTGTGATGACTTGCGAGCATCACCAGCTGTTTTATACGACAATCAATTGTGAGATACGTCCAAGTGGCAGAGCGGCGATGTTTTTAGGACACGGACTGTTTTATTATATATGGGTAGCGCTTCTTTATGTCGGCGCGGGAATGTATATGTTTATTGCAAGGCGTGAAATGAAACGAGACTCTCGTATTGCCAAATTGAGAATGACAGCAATCTTTATGGCAGTGGCGATGCCTGTGGTGGCGGCGCTCAGTTTTCTTGTTCTCAGACCGACTTATTTTGATCCGGCTACGTTGGCAATAACTGTATCGGAGTTGTGTTTTCTGATCGCTGTAAAACGATACGGGCTTTTGGACACGCTTGAGCTTGCGCACGAGCGGATTGTGGAGGAAACGCGTGACGGCGTTATTGTTGTTGACAATACAGGAAGTGTCATTTTATATCAAAACCGGGTTGCGGAAAATTTTATCAAAAGAATGACGGAAGTAAACGGCAGTTTTGATGTTGAGATGCTGATCAACGCGAACGAAAGCGTGTATGAGCTTGACGACAGGCACTATGAATTTCGCGTGTCTAATATTATGCAGAAGAATGGCAGCAGTGAAATACAAGGGTATGTGGCATGGATTTTTGACATGACTTTTATTGATGAATACACAAGCGAGATGATACGTTTAAAAGAAGAGGCGGAGCGTGCCAATCAGGTAAAGACGGACTTCCTGGCAAATATCTCGCATGAGATCAGGACGCCTATGAATTCGATTGTCGGGTATGCCGAGCTTGCGAGTCAAAATCATGATGAGGAAACCATACATAGTTATCTTAAGAGAATCAAACAATCCTCGCATATACTGCTGCATATCATCAATGAACTGATAGATGTTACGAAGATCGAAAGCGGACGAATGAAGATTGTCAAGGCAAATTATCGGTTTACCGATCTGATCGATGAAATCAGACATATGATGGAGATTCCGGCGGGGCGTGCGGGACTTGCGTTTATGGTTCAGGTGGACAGTGAACTTCCGGAATACTTTTATGATGACAAGGTGAAGGTACAGGAGATTATCATGAACCTTGTTACAAACAGTATCAAGTATACACAAAAGGGACATGTCATTTTAAGAGTGCGCTTAAAGGAAATCGTTGATAAGAGAGCGCTGATCAATATTGAGGTTGAAGATACCGGTATCGGAATGGACGAAGCGAAGGAAGCGCAAATGTTTGCAATGTTTGAGCGCGTTGACAGAAAGAAAAATTACAATGTGCAAGGTTCGGGCTTGGGACTTCCAATTGTAAAAAGCTTTGTAGATATGATGGATGGTACGATTTCTTACGAGAGTGAACCTGGTAAGGGTACGCGCTTTATGGTCGATATCTGGCAGGAACTTGACAAGAAGGGACTTGATGCAAATCCGGAAACGAAGTTTGCTCTGGAACCCGAGTCGCAGCAGGTAAGTGAACCAAAGGACAGCAGTGAAAGCGAGAAAGTTGAAAATGCAGAGAGCGCGTCATCAAAAGAGGTGGAGATCAATAGCGGACGTGTTTTGATTGTGGACGATAATTTGTTGAACTTAGAGGTTGCGTCAGGTATTATGGAGCTTATGGGAATGACCACACGAACCGCAGAATCGGGTGAGGAATGTCTTGATATTTTGGCAAGCGGTGAAACGCCTGACATTATTTTCCTGGATTATATGATGCCCGAAATGGACGGATTGGAAACCATGAAGAACATCAGAGCGCTTGGGGGCAGTCTTGCAAAGGTTCCGATTGTTCTCCTAACAGCAAATGCCGTGGTGGGCGTAAAAGAAGAGATGATTGATGAGGGCTTTGATGATTTCCTGTCAAAACCGATCGAGATAGAGGAACTGCAACGGATTCTGATAAAATATTTGGGGGAAAAGAAATGATTACTTTAAATAACGTATCAAAGATATACAAGACAAAGGACGGTACCGTACAGGCATTAAAGGATGTGTGCCTGACGATTGAAAGAGGAGATATATTCGGCATCATCGGTATGAGCGGTGCGGGAAAGAGTACATTGGTGCGAATGCTGAATTTTTTGGAAAAACCGACCTCAGGAACTGTTACGATAGACGGAAAAGATCTGGCAAGTCTTTCCGGAAAGGAACTGAAAGCAGAACGGCGCGGCATCGGTATGATTTTCCAGCATTTTAATCTTTTGATGCAGAAGAATGTGACGGACAACATCTGCTTTCCGCTAAAGATTGCGGGAGTGCCCAAGGATAAGGCGCGGGAACGCGCACGGGAGCTTCTTGAGATCGTCGGCCTTACCGATAAGGCAAAAGCTTATCCGATACAGCTTTCGGGAGGACAAAAGCAGAGAGTGGCGATTGCAAGAGCGCTTGCCACAAACCCGAAGATTCTGCTCTGCGATGAGGCGACGAGCGCGCTCGATCCGCAGACGACGAAATCCATTCTTGCGCTTTTAAAAGAAATCAATCAAAGATACGGAATTACCATCGTCATCATCACACATGAGATGGCTGTGGTGCGTGAGATCTGTACGCGTGTGGGGATTATCGGAAACGGACGGCTCGTGGAGCATGGAAGTGTAATCGATGTGTTCAGTCACCCGAAGTCTGAAGAGGCAAAGGAGATGGTGCTTCGCAATCATGGTGAAAATTATGAATTGGTGGAGAGCCTTGAAACGAAAAATTGTGTCAGAATTGTATTCTCCGAAAACTCTTCTTATGAGCCTGTGATTGCGAATATGGTGCTCAAGTTCGGTATGCCTGTGAACATATTAAAGGCAGATACCAAAAACGTAAGCGGCATTGCGCACGGCGAGATGATTCTCGGACTTCCCGAGGACAGAGTGGTGGCAGAGGAAATGCTGGATTACTTAAGAGAACGGAATCTTGCGGTTGAGGAGGTAACAGGCTATGTGGGATAAGGCAGTCGTAGACATGATTATTGCGGGAATTGGGGAAACTTTATATATGACACTCGTGTCAACTTTTTTCGGATATGTGTTCGGACTTCCGTTGGGCGTGGCGCTTACAGTAACGGATAAGGGCGGTATCAAACCAAACGTAATCATTTATAAGATTCTGGATTTCATTTCCAATATTGTCAGAAGCGTTCCGTTTTTGATTTTATTAATCGTGCTCATTCCGTTTACGAGAATGATTGTCGGGAAAAGTTACGGTTCGACGGCGACGATTGTTCCGCTCGTGGTGGCGGCAACGCCGTTTATCGGGCGCATGGTTGAGTCTTCCTTAAAGGAAGTTGACGGTGGAGTCATAGAGGCGGCGCAGTCTATGGGCGCGGGAACATTTACGATTATTTTTCGGGTGCTTTTGGTTGAGGCGCGCACTTCGATTTTAGTCGGTGCGACGATTGCTACAGGTACGATTTTAGGGTATTCCGCGATGGCGGGAACTGTTGGCGGCGGCGGTCTTGGCGATATTGCGATTCGCTACGGATATCACCGCTATCAGGCGGATATTATGATTGTGACGGTCATTTTGCTGATTGTGCTTGTGCAAATTTTTCAAACAATTGGAATGTTTATTTCAAATAAGCTTGATAGAAGAAAGAGATAGATTGAAAAACTGAGGAAAGAACGATTAGGAAAATGCATAAATTTATTCAGATTGGTTAAGCTTATCGTATAACAGACTTTGCGGTTGACGTATAGGTTTGTTAGAAGATACTGGATGAGCAGTAGGAAGGAAGGTGTAGCTTTTATATGAAAAAGGTTGCAGTTTTGTTAATGGTAGCGGTGCTGTCTTTTGGTATGTTGACAGGCTGCGGTTCAAGGGATAACAGAAATTCCGATGAGGTGACGGGCGATGACGCTATGGAACCTTCGGGAATGGTGCATCTTGATGACTTTGATGCGGTATCCTCATTTATGGACGAGGTATATAAGGGAGTAGCAGAGGATCTGCTCCCTTATCAAGTTCAGACAAACGAGCTCGACTTAAACGACGCGGATATGCTGGAATATCATACCGGACTGACAGACCTTACGGGAATAGAAGGTGTGTATCTTTCGGAGTCAATGATGAGCTCTACAGCGTACAGTGCTGTGTACATCAGAACAAATGATGAAGGCGATGCCGAAGCAATCCGGCAGCAGCTTATGGACAATATCAATCCTGCAAAATGGGTCTGCGTGTCGGCTGAGAAAGAGGTTGGCGTTCTTTTTGGAAAAGATGTCTTTTTCGTGATGGGCGCTGCAGATACGGTGGACGAGGTTTATAAAAACGCGGAATCTGCAGCAGCGGCGCACGATATGAGCGTGTCCGATACGATTGAAAAAAATAACCCGATGTAGGAGTAGGCAATATGCTTTTTTCAAGCATTACATTTTTATATTTCTTTCTACCGTTTACCGTTTTCTTGTATTACGCAGTACCGCAAAAGGCAAAAAACAGCGTGCTTTTGGTGATGTCGGTGCTCTTTTATGCGTGGGGAGAACCGATATATGTTTTTCTTATGCTCGCGGAAATCGCAGCGACATATGCATTTACGATATTGATGCAGCGATTTGAAAATCGTTTGACAGGCAGAGTTTTTTATCTTCTGTCTGTCATTTTTCCTTTTGTGCTACTTTTTTATTTTAAATTTAGCCCGTCGCTTCCAATCGGAATATCGTTCTATACGTTTCAGATTGTAAGCTATTGCATCGACGTGCGCAAGGGACGCGTGAAACTGCAACGAAATTTATTAAAGCTTGCAACGTATGTAACGCTTTTCCCACAGCTTGTTGCGGGACCGATCGTGCGCTACGAAGATGTGGAAGCTGTTATCGACGGACGGGAAAATCACAGCGTTGATAAAAATGACACATGTGTCAGAATAGAACGGGGAGCCGTACGTTTTATTGTCGGACTTTCCAAGAAAGTGTTGATTGCAAACGTGCTTGGTGAATTTGTGACAGAGGTGTCATTTTTACCACATGCGCAGAGAGGCATAGGACTGTCATGGGCTTATGCGATGGCAGCTTGTTTGCAGCTCTATTTTGATTTCTCGGGCTATTCGGATATGGCAATCGGTCTTGGCGGAATGCTTGGATTTTCGTTTCCGGAGAATTTCAATTATCCGTTTATCGCAAAGAGCGTCAGTGAATTTTGGCGGCGGTGGCATATGACGCTTGGGGCATGGTTTCGGGATTATGTGTATATTCCGCTTGGCGGAAACAGGAAGGGCACGATACGGTGGCTGGTCAATATTTTGGTGGTATGGCTTTTTACAGGGCTCTGGCACGGTGCGGAGTGGAATTTTGTATTGTGGGGACTGAGCTTTGCGGTGTTATTGGTAATGGAGAAGGCTGTTAGGAGTTTGGTGAAGAAAAGAAGTTTTTTGACAGACGCGGCAGGGCATGTCTACATGGTGTTTGTGATCTTGGCAACGTTTTTATTGTTTCACAACACAAAGCTTAGCGTGACGGCAGCCGACATCGCGGGGCTTTTTGGTCTTTCTTCTGAAACAGGGGCGGTATCCGAACTGAACGGATATCTTCTTAGAAACAGGATTGGCATCCTTGTGATTGCGCTGATTGGCGCAACGCCCGCGCCGCGGAAACTCTGGGAGCGTTTTTGCAGTCGATATAAGGCGGCAGATATTTTGGAATGCGTCTTTTCGATTGCGCTTCTTGTTCTGTGTACGGCGTATTTGATAGATGGTTCGTTTAATCCGTTTTTATATTTTCGGTTTTAAGGTGGAAGGAGGCGCGGTATGAAAAGAATTACATTGATTTTATTGTCCGTTTTTGTGTTGGCAATGACCGTATTTTTGCTGTGTTTCCCGAAACAGGCATATTCTGCGTCGGAGCGAAGACGCTTAGCCGTGATGCCCGAACTTTCAACTGAAACTGTATTAAACGGAAAGTTTGCGGGAGGACTGGAAACGTATCTTTTGGATCATTTTCCGTTTCGAGAAACATTAAGAAGCGTAAAGGCAAACTATGCCGTAAATGTGTTGGGTCAGAAAGAAAACAATGGTATTTATATTGTGGACGAACATGTGTCAAAGCTGGAGTATCCATTAAATGAAGTGGGTGTGGAGAAGACCGTGGAAATGGTGAAGACCGTTAAGGATACTTATTTTCCCGACAATCGGGTATTTTACACAGTGATACCGGATAAAAATTATTTTCTGGCGGAGCAGAACGGTTATCCGCACATAGATTATGATAAAATGCTTGGGCTTCTGGATACAGCGTTTGGAAGTGAAATGCAATATATTGATATAATGTCGTCACTTACAGTTGATGAGTATTATAAAACTGACGTGCACTGGCGGCAGGAATGTATTGGCGATGTTGCAAAGCTTTTGTGTGATGAAATGGGCTGTGACATCGCGGACTTTGATATTGATGTGTATGAGCAGAACAAGATAGAAGATTTTTATGGAATTTATCGCGGTCAAGCGGCGCTTCCGTTTCCAGCGGAGGATATAATATATCTTACAAACGAAACAATAGAGAACGCGGAAGTTTATGATGCGGAGAGTGACAGTATAAAAACGGTATATCAGACGGAATTACTGTCAGATGAAAAAAGTCTTGATACTTATGATATCTATCTTGGCGGTGCGAGGGCAGTGTTGACGATTCGAAATCCGCTTTATGATGGTGAGCAGAAGCGTCTGATTTTGTTTCGCGATTCGTTTGGCAGCAGTCTTGCACCGCTTTTTATAGAGCAGTATGCCCAGATTGTGCTTGTGGATTTGCGCTATGTCAGTGCGGGGCAAATTGGGGAGTATGTCGATTTTCAGGATGCGGACATTTTGTTTGCGTATAATACGCTCATATGGAATAATGGAAGTATTTTGAAGAAGTGAGATAGGTCAGAATTTTAAATGATTCGTATAAGGAGATTGAAAAATTGGCGAATGCGACTATACAGCAACGACAGGTTGCTTGCGAGAACAGTGTGATTTCATACCAGCTTACAAGAAAAAAGGTAAAAAATGTTAATCTAAGGATTAAGCCGGACGGAAGTGTGCTGGTATCGGCAAACAGTCGCGTGCCCGTTTCTTTTATTGATGACTTTATAAAACAAAAACAAGAGCTTATTTTCTCCGCCCTTGCAAAATATGAGGAAAAAAGAGAATCACATCAGGATGTGCCGAAACAGTATATCAGCGGTGAAAACTATACATTGTTCGGAAAAAGTTTTTTATTAAAGGTGGAAGAAGCGGAAAAGGAAATGGTGTATGCAGATGAGGTTTACATAAATCTAAAAGTAAAAGATAAAGAAAATTTCCGCCACAAGGAAATCTTGATGACAGAATGGATAAAAAAATATCAGTTGGCGGTATTTCAAGAATTAATCTCGCAAACATATGCGAAGTTTCAAAAATATGATGTTCCGTTTCCGACGCTAAAGATTAAAACAATGAAATCAAGATGGGGTTCCTGTCAGCCGCAGAAAGGGATCATCACATTAAACAGCCGTCTGACAGAGGCACCCCGTGCCTCTGTTGAATATGTGGTGGTGCACGAGTTTGCACATTTTATTCATCCTAACCATTCCAGACAGTTTTGGAATTTCGTAACAATGATGATGCCCGATTGGAAAGAGCGAAAGAAAGGACTGGAAAATATACAATAAAAAGAAGCTGCGTGCAGATTTAAGCACTCAGCTTCTTTAAAATTTAATTCTTAATCAATTACACCGTCTTCAAATCAAATCCGAAGTAATTTACAGCATTGTTGTAAGAAATACCCTTTACGATCTCCTCAAGGATTTCCATATCAGCAGGGAACTCGCCGTCCTCTACCCAGCCGCCGATCAGATTACACATGATTCTTCTGAAATACTCATGTCTTGTGTAAGAGAGGAAGCTTCTTGAGTCGGTAAGCATTCCGACAAATCCGGAAAGATTTCCGAGGTTTGCAAGAGAAATCATCTGATCCTGCATGCCTGTCTTGTGATCATTGAACCACCAAGCGCTGCCCTGCTGAATCTTAGCACATGCCGTAGAATCCTGGAAACAGCCGAGGATTGTGCCGATTGCCTGATTGTCGTTCGGGTTCAAGCTGTAGATGATTGTCTTAGGCAGTTCGTCCGTCTTGATCAAAGCGTTGAGGAAATCAGCAAGCTCTGCAGAAGGAGCGTAGTTGTTAATGCAGTCATAGCCCGTATCGGGACCAAGCTGGTCATAGCGCAGTGTGTTGTTATCGCGCTTGCAGCCGTAATGAAGCTGCATTACCCAGTTGAGTCTGTGATACTGCTTGCCCACAAAGAGCATAAATGCTGTCTTAAATTTTAATTCCTCGTCGCGTGTTACGGCAGCGCCGCCTTTTCTCTTTGCAAAAATTGCTTCAATCTCGTCGTCGGAAGCGGGATTGTACATTACATACTCAAGGGCGTGGTCGGAAACAGAGCAGCCCATGGATGCAAAGAAGTCGAGTCTGTTGTTCAGAGCGTTCTTCAAATCAGCAAATGTATTGATTGCAATGCCGCTCACATCGGCAAGCTTTGCAAGATAATCAAAATAGTCGGGCTTTTCGATATTCATTGCCTTGTCAGGACGCCAAGCAGGGAGTACCTGAACGTCAAAAGTATCGTCAGCCGCAATCTGCTTGTGGTATTCCAGAGAATCAATCGGATCGTCCGTTGTACAGATTAATGTAACGTTTGAAGCCTTGATCAATCCGCGCACGCTCATAGAGCTTTCCTGAAGCTTCGCATTGCAGAGATTCCAAACTTCCTCCGCGGTATTCTTGTTCAAAGCGCCTGTGTAGCCAAAGTAACGCTGCAACTCAAGATGTGTCCAGTGATAAAGCGGATTGCCGATTGCCTTTCCGACACATTCAGCCCACTTGAAGAATTTTTCCTTATCTGATGCGTCACCGGTCATATACTTCTCCTCAACACCGCATGAGCGCATGAAACGCCATTTGTAATGGTCGCCGCCGAGCCATACCTGTGTAATGTTCTCAAATTTGCGGTCGTTTGCGATTTCTGCCGGATTGATGTGGCAGTGATAGTCGAGAATAGGTGTCTTCTCCGCAAAATTGTGGTAAAGGTCTGATGCTGTTTTGGTCTGAAGGATAAAATCCTTGTCCATAAAAGCTTTCATGTTGTTTCCTCCTGTTTGTTTAAATTTTTATTATATAATTTTTATTTAAAGAGTTGTACCTCTTTTAATCAATTCTCCTGAAAAGATAACTTTCTGCGGCATTTCACGGTTATCTAAAATGCCAATCAGAGTGGTGACAATGTGGTGGCAGAGTGTTTCAAGACGATTATCCACGCTTGTAAGTTCCGGGTCGCAGCACGTACTCAAAATGGAATTGTTATATCCGATGATAGATAAATCCGCGGGGATTCGAAGCCCCTTTTTGTGTGCAAACTTTGCCGCGCCGATGGCAAGATTATCATTGGCGGCGATAATGCCGCTGTATTGTATGCTGCCGTCAAGCTCCGCAAGAAAATCTGCAATCGCGGGAAGATTCGAATTTCTTCCGGGGAAAAACTGAATGTATTCCATGCGCAGCGCAATGCCCCTCTGCGTCAGTGCACTCTGATAGCCCGAAAGCTTCCTGAGCGCAGAGTATGACTTGGAGTTATAAAGATAAAGAATATCCTTGACGCCGGTGTCCAAAAGGTATGTGGTTGCCTGCATGATTGCCTTGAAATCATCACACAGACTGCAATATACATTTTCACAGTCAAAGTCGGCGTTCAGTAAAAGAATTGGGATTTCCTTTGCCGCCTCACGGATATAATCGTTGTCACTGTCTTTCTCGGAAACATAGTTGGAACCGACAAGGATTACGCTGTCAACTTTTTTGTTTACCAGAAGGTTCAGGTATTTTTGCTTGTCGGAAAGCTCATAGCCCGTACAGCAAAGAATACAGTTGTAGTTGTTTGCACGAAGCTCCTGTTCTATATGATAAATCGCATTTGCGATATACAGATCGGAGGAATCGGCACACAGGATACCGATAGTATTCATCGAATTTAAGCCAAGTCCTCTCGCAAATGCGTTTGGGGTGTAATCACATGCCTCAATGACGGCAAGCACTTTTTGCCGTGTCTGTGTGCTGACATTGTCCGAGCCGTTCAATACACGTGATACAGTAGCGATTGATACGCCGGCTTTCTCGGAAACATCATATATGGTCATGAGTCTGTTCCTTTCCTATATGAAAAAAGTTGTGTAAGCACTACCATAAAACACCTTGACTGAGTGCTCGTTTTCCTTATTTTTGCGCACCCTCAATTGTAACAATTGTACTATGAAAATATATGAAAATCAAGTAGGAATATTGACTATTTATAACGAATGAAGTAAAATGAAAAAAGCATGTAAGCGCTTACAAAACAAGTTTGTTTTGGACAGCGTTCTTTGCGATTCTTAATAGAGCGTAAATAAAGAAAAGGAAGGTAAAAAATTATGGAACTTCGTACCGCGGCATCTCCAAAAGATGTGAAAAATTACACAACACAGAGATTAAGAGAGGAATTTTTGATTGATGATCTGTTCAAAGCAGATGAGATTAAGCTTGTTTACAGCCATATTGACCGTATCATCACAGGTTCGGCAGTGCCTGTAAAGCCCTTAAAGCTTACGGCAGGCGATGAGCTCAGAGCGGAATATTTCTGCCAGAGGCGTGAACTTGGTGTGATCAATATCGGTCCTGCCGGTATTATCACAATTGACGGCAAGAAATATGAGGTTGGTCATAAAGAGGGTATGTATATCGGAATGGGCTCAAAGGAGATTATTTTTGAGTCAGTGGATACAAAGAATCCGGCAAGATTTTACTTAAATAGCGCTCCGGCACATAAAGAGTATCCGACAAAGCTGATTAAGCCGCAGGGCGAGGCGTCTGATGACGTGGTCATCATCAAGGACGAGAACAAGGTGGAGCTTGGCTGTCTTGAGGACGCAAACCACAGAGTGATCAACAAGTATATCCTTCCAGGACAGGTGGAAAGCTGCCAGCTTGTGATGGGCATGACGGCATTAAAGCCCGGCAGTGTATGGAATACCATGCCGTGTCATACACATGACAGACGTATGGAGGTTTATCTCTACTTTGATATGCCCGAAGACGCATTTGTAATGCACTACATGGGCGAACCGACAGAAACAAGACACATCGTTATGAGAAACGAGCAGGCTGTCATTTCTCCAAGCTGGTCGATTCATTCCGGCAGCGGAAGCCGCGCGTATACCTTTATCTGGGGTATGGTAGGTGAGAATCAGGATTTCGACGACATGGACGGCGTTGCAATGCAGGATTTGATGTAAACATATTATTTGAAAGACAAAGAGCGTTCTGGGTTGAACGCTCTTTTTTGTTATGTAAGAAATTGCATTTGTTTATTGAAAATATGAATTAAAATCAGAGTAAATGTTGAAAATATTTGACAAATAATGTAAAATCACATCAGAGTGTATAATATAGGGATTATATTGATTCGTATCGTCACAAGAGGAGGAGTAAAAACATGATAAACAATGACCATACAGAGGGACGGACATATTACGGCCACACTGATGTGGTAAACGGATATAGGATTAGACCGGGAAAATTTCTAAGGAACGGGGCGACATTTGTTCCGGGAGGCGTGAATTTTACGATTTATTCAAACGGAGCAAAATCTTGTACGCTGTGCCTTTTCCACAGAAATGAGGAGGAACCGTATGCTGTGATACCGTTTCCGGAGTCATGCTGTCTCGGAAACACATATTCGATGGTGGTTTTTGATATTGATCCGAAAGATTTTGAATATGCGTATCAATTTGACGGCGAATATGATGTGAATAGAGGACTTTTGTTTGATAAGAACAATTATATCCTCGACCCGTACGCAAAGGCAGTAGCAGGGCAAGGCATATGGGGAGAGGAAAAAGATCCGAAAAAGCGGATTTACAGGGCGCGCGTTGTTGACAGCGGTTACGACTGGGGGAATTTTAAAAATACGAGCCTTGAGCCGAAAGACATGATCATCTATGAGATGCATGTAAGGGGATTTACGAATGACGAATCGTCCGGCGTAAAGCACAGAGGAACCTATGAGGGAATTCGCGAAAAAATTCCGTATCTGCTTGAGCTTGGCGTAAATGCCGTGGAGTTGATGCCGATTTTTGAGTTTGACGAGATGGAGGATGTCCGCGAGTTTGACGGTGAGAAACTTATGAATTACTGGGGATACAGTACCGTCTGCTTTTTTGCGCCGAATACGGCGTATTCCTCTAAGCACGAGTATAATCGGGAAGGAAACGAACTCAGGGAACTGATTCATGAATTGAACAGAAACGGTATCGAAGTCATTCTTGACGTTGTGTTTAACCATACGGCGGAAGGGAACGAGATGGGACCCTGCTTTTCGTTTAAGGGAATCGACAACAATATCTATTATATGCTGACGCCCGACGGAAAATATTATAATTTCAGCGGCTGCGGCAATGTTTTAAACTGCAATCATCCAATCGTGCAGCAGTTTATTCTGGAATGTCTGCGTTACTGGGTGGTTTCCTACAGAGTTGACGGTTTTCGGTTTGACCTTGCATCGATTCTCGGACGAAACGAGGATGGTTCCCCGATGAGTAAGCCGCCGCTTTTGCAGAGCCTTGCGTTTGATCCTGTACTCGGTAAAGTTAAATTGATTGCGGAGGCATGGGACGCGGGCGGACTGTATCAAGTCGGAAGTTTTCCGTCATGGAATCGCTGGGCAGAGTGGAACGGCAGATACCGCGATGACATGCGCTGCTTCTTGAAGGGCGATTACGGAATGGCACAGGCGGCGATTAACCGTATCACCGGTTCGCTTGATTTATACGGAAAAGAAAACCGCGGAGAAAATGCGACGGTGAATTTCTTAAACTGTCATGACGGATTTACGCTTTACGATATGTACGCATATAATGAAAAACATAACGAGAAGAACGGCTGGAACAATACGGACGGTGCAAACGACAACAACAGCTGGAACTGTGGTGTGGAGGGAGAAACGCTGGATCCCGAAGTGCTTTCGCTCAGAAACCGTCTGCGCAAAAACGCGTTTGCGATTTTGATGTGCAGCCGTGGTTCGGCAATGTTTTTGGCGGGTGACGAATTCTGCAACACGCAGTTTGGCAATAACAATGCTTATTGTCAGGACAATATTACTTCATGGCTTGACTGGAACAGAAAAGATCAATACAGTGAGATGTTTGAATTTTGTAAATTTATGATCCGTCTTCGCCGTGAGCATCCGATACTAAGAGGGCGTTCGGGTCCGAGCGGCTGCGGTTTCCCCGAAGTATCGATTCACAACAAGACGGCATGGAACAGTCAGTGCGACCCCGATACGCGCACCATTGGCATTATGTTTGCGGGACGTACCGAGGGAAATATTGAGGATGACATCATTTACATCGGCGTCAATGCTTTTTGGGAGAGTGTGGATGTGCAGCTTCCCAATCTTCCTCTCGGAAGAAAATGGCGTGTTCTGGTAAATACAGAATTTGAACACAAGAGGGACATTGACTATCATGCGTTGACGAACTGGACAGGGAAGGACACGGTTAAGATGTGTCCGCGGTCTGTCATCGTGGCAATTGTAGAAAAAGCATAGAATAAAATATGTGGAAAAATTAAACAATAATAAGGAAAGAGGATCACGAAAAGGAGCGAAAAAATGAGTGTAAGAACAAATCTGGAAACAATGACACAAAAAATGTATGGAAAAGCGATAAGCGATCTGGACGACAAGGAACTCTATTATGCGATTTTAAATATGACAAAAGGATTGATCGAGGAAAAAGGCGTTATAAAGGGCACGAAAAAGGTTTACTATATTTCGGCGGAATTTCTCATCGGAAAGCTGTTGTCAAACAATCTCATCAACCTTGGCATTTATGATGAGCTTGCGGCAGTTTTAAAGGAGGAAGGAAAGGACCTTAGCCGCATTGAGGAGGTCGAGCCGGAACCTTCCCTCGGAAACGGCGGCCTTGGACGTCTTGCCGCATGTTTTCTGGATTCGATTGCAAGCCTGGGACTTCCGGGTGACGGTATCGGATTAAATTATCATTTCGGTCTGTTTAAACAGGTATTTTTAAACAGACAGCAGACGGCGGAGAAAAACGATTGGATTGAAAAGCAGTCATGGCTTACAAAAACAGATATTTCTTTCCCTGTTTCTTTCGGAAAAAAGAAAGTGATGTCAAGATTATATGACATTGATGTCATCGGATACGGCCAGGGCATGAACAAGCTGCATTTGTTTGATATCGAAACGATTGACGAGAGCATTGTAAAGGATGGCATTGATTTTGATAAGGAAGATATTGACAAGAATTTAACACTCTTCCTCTACCCCGATGATTCCGACGAGGCGGGACAGCAGCTTCGTATTTATCAGCAGTATTTCATGGTATGTAACGGCGCGCAGCTTATTATAAAGGAGATGAAGGACAACGGCTATGACCTTCATGAGTTATATGAGCACGCAGTCATTCAGATTAACGATACGCACCCGACAATGGTGATTCCGGAACTCATTCGTATCCTTACAGAAGACGAAGGTTTTACCATGGACGAGGCGATTGACGTGGTCAGCAAGACTTGTGCATACACTAACCACACGATCCTTGCGGAGGCGCTTGAGAAGTGGCCTGTGAAATACCTTGAAAAGGTCGTGCCGCAGTTGATGCCGATCATCAAAGAGCTTGACAAGAGAGTTGCGAAAAAATATAAAGAGGAAAAGGTACAGATTATTGATAAGAACAACAGAGTGCATATGGCGCATATCGATATCCACTACGGATTTTCGGTAAACGGCGTTGCGGCGATTCACACGGAAATTTTGAAAGATACGGAGCTGAATCATTTCTACAAGCTGTATCCTGAGAAGTTTAACAATAAGACGAACGGCATTACCTTTAGAAGATGGCTGCTTTCTTGCAACAAGGAGCTTGCGGCGTGCATTGAAAAAACGATTGGCGATGGTTTTAAGAAAGATGCCGCAGAGCTTGAAAGGTTGTTAAAGCATATTGATGACGAGGCGCTTTTGGCGGAAATCAAGTCAATTAAAAATAACAAAAAAGCAGAGCTTGCGGAATATATCAAAGAGCATGAGGGCGTGGAAATCAATCCGAACTCCATCTTTGATATCCAGATTAAGCGGCTTCATGAGTACAAGCGTCAGCAGATGAACGCGCTGTATATTATTCATAAATATCTTGAGATTAAAGGCGGCAAAAAGCCTTCCACGCCTGTTACTTTTATTTTCGGCGCCAAGGCGGCTCCGGCATATATTATCGCACAGGATATTATTCATTTGCTCCTGTGTTTACAGGAAATTGTCAATAACGACCCCGATGTAAAGGATTACATGAAGGTGGTCATGGTGGAAAACTACAATGTAAGCTATGCGGAAAGACTTATTCCCGCATGTAACATCTCGGAACAGATTTCCCTTGCGTCAAAGGAGGCAAGCGGTACTGGAAACATGAAGTTTATGTTAAACGGCGCGGTTACGCTTGGAACGAGCGACGGCGCAAACGTGGAAATCCATGAGCTGGTTGGCGATGAGAACATCTATGTGTTTGGTGAGAAGTCGGAGACGGTAATCGCGCACTACGACAAGGCGGATTACGTGTCAAAGAACTTTTATAAGAAGAGCAGTGTTATCAGAGAGGCTGTGGACTTTATCACAAGTAAGGCAGTTTTGAAGGTAGGAAATAAAACGCGTCTTGTAAGATTGCAAAAAGAGCTGCTCAACAAGGACTGGTTTATGACGCTGCTTGACCTTGAGGATTATATTGCGACGAAAGACAGAATGCTTGCGGATTATAAGGATGAGGAAAAGTGGAAGCGCATGATGCTTGTAAACATTGCGAAAGCTGGCTTCTTCTCATCAGACAGAACAATTGCAGAGTACAACCGTGATATCTGGAAACTATAAGAAGCTTTTCATTAGACAGAATAGATATAAAAACATAGAAAGGACACCCTATTAAAGATGAAAATTGCAGTAGCGGGAATTGGATATGTAGGTCTTTCCAATGCAATACTTCTTGCGCAGCACAATGAAGTGACGGCTGTGGACGTATTTCAGGAAAAGGCTGATATGATCAACAACAAAAAATCACCAATCATTGACAAGGAAATTGAGGAATATCTTTCGACGAAGGAACTGAACTTAAAAGCGACGACAAACGGTGAGGAGGCGTATCGGGACGCAGAATACATCATCATAGCGACCCCTACAAACTATGACCCCGACAAAAACTTTTTTGATACAAGTTCGATTGAGAATGTGATCGAGCTTGTGCTGAAAGTGAATAAAGAGGCTGTCATGATCATCAAATCCACCGTTCCCGTAGGCTACACAGAAGGAATCAAGAAACGGTACGGGATTGACAACGTTATTTTTTCACCAGAGTTTCTGCGTGAGGGAAGAGCGCTGTATGATAATCTTTATCCGTCACGAATTATCGTTGGAGAACGCTCAGAACGGGCGGAAGTCTTTGCGAATCTGTTAAAAGAAGGTGCAATCAAGGAGGAAATACCGACCTTGTTTACAGACCCGACAGAAGCAGAGTCGATCAAATTGTTCTCGAACACGTATCTTGCACTTCGTGTTGCGTATTTTAACGAGCTTGACACTTATGCGGAGATGCGGGGACTTGACACGAAACAGATTATCGAGGGCGTAGGTCTTGACCCCAGAATCGGTGCACATTACAACAATCCCTCATTTGGCTATGGTGGATATTGTCTGCCCAAGGATACAAAGCAGCTTCGGGCAAATTTTGAGAATGTGCCGAACAACATTATTTCAGCGATTGTCGATGCGAACAGGACAAGGAAAGACCATATTGCAGATATGATTCTTGCCAAAAAGCCAAGGAAAGTTGGTGTATACAGGCTGACCATGAAGATGAATTCGGATAATTTCAGGCAGTCTTCTATTCAGGGCATTATGAAGCGTATCAAGGCAAAAGGAATTGAGGTTGTTGTTTACGAACCTACTTTAAAGGACGAGCACTTCTTCTATTCAAGAGTGATACGTGATCTGGATGAATTTAAAAAGATGTCGGATGTCATTATCGTGAACCGTATGACGGACGAACTGCGTGATGTGGAGGACAAAATCTATACAAGAGATATTTATGGAAGAGATTAAATTCGCAACCGTATAAAACAGGAAAAGGGGGCTTCTTGCCCCCGTATTTTTTGAAAGGCGAGGAGGCCGGAAAGATGCAGATCGAAATATGTGATGCGGATCAGGGATTTGTGTTAAAGAACAGGGAGGGTGTCGTTAGGGTATCTTTTGCAATGCTTGAATATGTGGAGGTTATCAATAAGACAGTGTCCTTTCATTTGGCAGATGGTGTGATTCGCGAGGTGACGGCAGCCTTGACGGATTTTGAGGAGAAACTGTTGGAAAGACCGGAGTTTTTTAAAATACATCGCTCTTATCTTGTTAATTTAAACTATGTCGAGGCGATTGATACGAACTGTATCGTGACGAAAAACAAACATAATATTCCGGTATCAAGACTGCGCCGCAGCCAGCTTCAGGATGCTTATATGCGCTTTCTGCATCAGACAAGAACAGATGCTTCTGCGTCTGATACACAAATGACAGCAGCTGTTGAAAAGCTGAAACGTTTCGATGGATTGTGGCGGATCCTGCTGGTGGATGATGAACCGGCCCAGCGTACTTTTTGGGCGGATGTTTTACGGGCGCATGGCTGTATTGTGCGGCTTGCAGGGAACGGTGAGGACGCACTGAAACTGGCGGCGGATGAGTCGTGCGACTGTATTCTGCTGGACGTGATGCTTCCCGATGAGGAGGGGTTCTTAGTTTGTGAAAAACTTCACAAGATAACGTCCGCGCCGATTATCTTTTTGAGCTGCGTTACCGAAGCGGACAAGCAGGTGGAAGGATTTGCGGCAGGTGGTATAGATTATATTACGAAGGATACTTCTGCTGATCTGTTTTGGACAAAAGTGGAAACCCGTATTAGACTGGCAATGTCCGAGCGCACGGCATTTTCTTATGGTCCGCTTTGTCTGGATTTGGCACAGCGCAGGGTGTCGATTGACGGAAAGGAACTGCTTCTTACGCCTGTCGAATTTGACATTTTATGGCGTCTTTCGGAGCATCCGGAGCATATTTTTACACTGGAGGAGATCTTTCATATCATTTGGAGCGGCCAGCCTTGGGATGGTGGTCAGATGGTACAGATGCACATGTCCCGACTGCGGCGGAAACTGGAGAAAGCGTGGGAGGAGCATCGTTTTATTGAAACGGTTTGGGGACAGGGATATCGCTTTGTGCCAGTAAATGATTGAATAAACACATAATCCCCATAGAAGGGAGGAGGTACGCATGAAACAGCAAAAGGTCGTATGGTGGCAGCCGCTGATTGTAATGATTCTGTTGGCGGTCTTTTTTGTGTTGCTTTTTTATGTAGACAATAAATATCAAACGTCGCCTCCTTATGGAAAATCCGGTATCATTACTTTGAACGAACAGGATTTAAAGCGAAATCCCCCTGTCTTTTTAATTGATGGCTGGCTGCTTTCGGATGATCGCGTAACGGACCAGCCAACCTATATTGGTGAATTCTCCAATCTGCAGCGGGGAGATTTGTCCGTTTCGCCGCATGGGAAGGCATGTTATCGGATGACATTACGCTATGAGGGCACGCCTCAGATTGTATCCGTTGATTTTCCGGAACTTTCTTCCGCATATGTTCTTTCTTTGAACGGGACACAGCTTACAGAGGGGATCGGCAGCGGACGAATCACTTTTCTGCTTACAGAGGGGGATCATACTTTAATGGTGGAAACTTCCTCAAAAGCGGGGTATTACAGTGGAATGTATTTTCCGCCTGCCATAAGTACGGAAGAAACGCTCTTGCGGGTGAGCCATGTTCAAGGCTTTGCCTATGCTTTGGCCTTTATGCTTCCGCTCGCGCTTTCTGTGTTTACGCTTTTTTTGTGGCAGTCAGGAGGAAAACTTAGTCGTTGGTTTGCATTGTTGTGCTGCTGTTATACGATCTATATGTTTCGATATTTTGTATTTGCTTTTGATATGCCTGTCACAAAATATTGGTTTTTGGCACAAAGCCTGTCGCTGTATTGCTTGTGTTTTAGTGTTGTGCAGCTTACGATATTAGCGTGCGGCGCAGACAGCAGTAAAGTCTGGAGATGGTTGAGGGCGGCTTTATTATTATTGTCGGCGCTTCTGTTTTTGTTGTGTCTTCTTATTCCGGTACTGCCATGGGCTGTCTTCGTACATGGCAGACTGATGGATTTTTATTATATTGTTACTTTTTTCACAACCGCTTTTTTCACAGTACGGGGGATAAAGAAGGAAAGCTGGGAGAGCCGTTATACACTGACTGGATGTTTGGTGTTTGGAAGCGGATTATTTGTCAATCTTTTTTTCTCCAATCGTTTTGAGCCGATTCGCTTTTTCTGGCAGTTTGAGTGGTGCGGACTTTTGCTGGTAATATTATTTGGCGCCATGATGGTATCACGCAGCCGCCGTATTTTGCGGGAAAACGATATGCTTACCAATCATTTGGAAGAACAGGTGAAAAAGCGCACAGAAGAAGTGACGCAGCTTTTAAATGAGCGCAAAGCATTTTTCTCTGATATGGCGCACGATTTAAAGGCACCGGTATTTGCCACACAGTCGTTTATTGAGGCGATTCGCAAGAGCGGAGTAGGAGTAGATACGGAATTACAAGGATATCTTGATCAGGCACAAGCGAAGCAGTGGGAAATGGCAAGACGCCTCCAAGGGCTTTCTGCGATTAACACATTGGATCGAATTGAAGGGGAACGGGTTCGGATATCTGTCAAAGAAATACTTTCAGAAATTTATTCCACATATCATGGAGAGGCAGAGGTGCAGTCTGTGCATCTGATTGTAGAACCACCCGGGCAGGATGTGTTTTTGATGGCGCAGCCTCAGAAGCTGGATATCCTGTTTGAAAACCTGATTTATAATGCGCTCAGAGCAACGCCCCGTGACGGACATATTACAATATCTGCCCGGATGGAGGGCGATAAAATCTGTATGATTGTTGAGGATACTGGATGCGGTATCCCCGAAGAGGAACTGTCACTTGTTTTTAAACGGTTTTATGTAGGTGCAAATAATAAAGAAAACGGAACAGGGTTAGGTTTGTATATCGTACATGGTATTGTGACCGAGCTGGGCGGCACGATTGACGTTTCTTCGACCGTAGGGAAAGGAACGAAATTTATTATGTATGTGCCGTCTTGCGGATATATAAGGTAATCCCGATTCCAGCGATTGCTGCTGCCATGAGCCAAAGAAATAGTTGGTAATCGTTTTTTTTGTTGTGATTGGCGGGAACCAAAGCAGCAGACAGTTTGTTTTCAGTAGCGGGTGTTTTCGGGATCACCTTCTCTGTTTGAGTGTCGGTCTGTACATCTGTTGCAATAACTGTTTCTGAAATATTTTCTTCTGCATTGACAAAAAGTGCGGTCTGTGCTTTAGCGGAAGGCTGCGTGAAAGCAGAGGAACCAAGGCTGCCCAGTGAGGGTCTGTCTTTCTGTGTCTGCTGATTTTTTACATCGGATTCCATCGGTAGTTCCATCGTGCTTTCCGTATTTTTGTTTTTCGTATTTTTGTTTTCTGTATTTTGGCTTTGGGACAGATTGGGATTCTGTTTTTCTTTTTTCGTGTCCGTATTTTGAGGAAGATTTGGTCTTTGCCCTTCCGTCGTACTGTTGCCTTTATTGCCTGCACCAGCATTACTTTCATTTCCGCCTGCTCCATCGAGCTTTGGCAGACTGGGGGGGAGCTCATAATTGTCCGGCCATGCGAGGATCAGTTGCTGTCCGTCGTAAACGCCGCCTTGTATTTTCAGACCAACAAAGAATGGTGTGTGGGCGCCTCCTGCAGCTTCCGCCGCCAAATAAGAGCGATATGGTTCCTGATCATTGCGCAATACAAGGGCATATCCGCTGCTTGCAGTGGAGGGTTGGGAATTAATTGCTTCTAACAGTGCAAGCTCGGGAAGCTCTGTCCATTTTGTTTCATTCGCGGAAATGGTATATGCCAGAATGGAGGTGGCACCAGTGGGCTTTTGATAGAATGCCATTTCCAATCCGTCGTTGTTTGCTATCAATACTCCGGTTGGTTTTTCGTCTTTTGATACAACATTTAGAATCAACCGGATTTCATCTGTAAGCACATCTTGTGCAATGCCAAACGGTTCGTTAATCCGGAAGACACCCATTGGTGTGCGCAGCAAAGTGCCGCCGGGGATGATGATTTCTTCCGCCGCGTCCTCAATTGTCACGCTTTCTCCGGCAGTGAGTGAAGGGAGTGATAGGGATTTCCATGTAACGGGGCAATCTACAATCGCTTCTGCAAAGGGTTTTCCTTTTTTCAGAAGCTGTACTTCAATTGGAAGCGTATCCGGTAAAACTGCGGATATATCTTGGGATGCAGCCGTTTCCTTTACGGTGATTTGGTATTTTCCATAGTAGCGAAGTGGATTCATTTCACGCACTAGCATGTTGGAAGGAAAGGCAGCGCCAAGGGTTAGTTCCTCGGGAAGTGGCTGTAATGCTCCACGGTCGATAAGCGCTGTCTGTGTTTCGCAAATAACACCGTTTTCTTTGGTGAGGCGCAGTTTTAAATAAAAACGGTCCAGAGAGCCTTCCAGATAACTTTTTAGCGGCTCCATGTTGGAATAGAGACAGATTAGCCGTTTTTTTTCCACAATGCTCTCGCTGATAATATCCTTTAAATCGCGTTCTATGCTACATTTATGGTAGGTTTTATTATCCTGTGAGTATAACAGCTGAATATGGATGATGTCGGTCGGAAATTCTGTAAAGGTTCCCAGTACATGATATCCTTCGAAAGAATATTCAACGTTGGCACTGAACGCCAGTTCACCTATCTCTTCCGTTACTTCTGCCATTTCTTGAATTGCTGTTTCATTGGATTGTATGGAACTATCTTCGTCTGTTATGTTTTCTGTTTTCTGTAGCGCTTCTGCATCAAACGATGTGGAAGCTTCTTCTTCTGTCACAGTTACAGTTGTGTTCTCCGTTAAAGACTCTTCATCAGATGGTGAGGATGCTTCTTCCTCTGTTATCGTTTCTTGTATCATCAATTCTTCTGTTTCTTCGGACAAACTGTCTGCTTTTGCGGTAATTGCTGAAAAGCCGGATATCAGAAAAAACAGCAAAGAAGCAAATATAACAATCTTTTTTTGTTGTATTTTCATAGGTATATACACCTCATCTTTAGAAATTGAATCAGAAACAATTCGCGCAGTTTCGACTACATTTCACGCCGATTTCGTTTTTTGAATCTTACTTAATGATATGATAAAGTATCAAAATATAATCCAAGTCGGATAATCGCTATCTAATTATTTTACCTAGGAATCCGCAGAGATGTCAAGCGTTGTATCACAATTTACCAGCTGTCGAAATTTGTCAGTTGTTAAACCGTGTCAGTGTTGAACCTTTTCAAATCCGCAGGTTATGTAAGAATGGAGGATCTTAATGATAAAAGTAGCGTTTTGCGATGATGATCTGTCTGTATTAGCTGAAATGAAGGCGTTGCTTGAACAATATCGTGTAAAGCGCAATCAGGAGATTACATATGTCGCTTTTCAAAGTTCCTTGGAATTGTTGACTGAAATTGAAAAAGGGGTATGCTTTGACATTCTGCTTCTGGATGTGATCATGCCGGGGGAAAACGGGATCAGTATCGCAAAAGAAATCCGGCAGTATGATACTACAGTAAAGATTATCTTTTTGACATCGTCTTCGGAATATGCGGTGCAATCCTATACGGTTGGCGCATATTTTTATCAAATGAAGCCGGTTTGCGAGGAGAGTTTTTTCCCGCTGATGGATTCGGTTATTTCTGAATGTAAAAAGGAGCAGCAGTACAGCCTGGTATTGCGCTGCAAAAGCGGGATCACACGAATTGACCTGGACAGACTGGAATATTGTGAAGTGATTGGCCGTACATTATTGTTTCACATGGATAACGAAACGGTGCTGGAAAGTACCGGAAAGTTAGATGAACTGTGCGATCAGCTTGCACAATATGAAAACTTTTTGCGTCCACACCGGTCGTTTTTGATTAATATGGAGTATATCCAGAATATTTCCTACAAAGCAATTACAATGGATAATCTTGCGCAAATTCCGATACCGCACGGAAAATGTTCTGAAATCAAAAATACATATCTAAAATACGCATTTCATAGAAAGCAGGTTTTTATATCATGAACACAGTTTATCTGCTGAATCATACGTTTGTGGGCATTTTTGGCATGATTTTATCTGCCGCCTTCTGTGATATTGTCTGGACACGGCAGAAACGCAGAATGCTGATCAGCGGCATGGCTGTGCTTTTGCTGTTTCAAGGAATGGTCTATTTTTTTGCAAGTCCGCACTTAGCAACATGCCTTTATCCGATTACGACGCATATTCCTTTGGCAATTATGCTTTATATTCTCAGTAAAAAGAGTTTTTGGTCCATTATTTCGGTTTTGACGGCATATCTTTGCTGTCAGATCAGACGGTGGATTGCTTTATTGGTGATTGCTGTATTTTCCGGTGATGTGGCAATGCAGCGGATAACGGAGCTGGTTGTGACACTGCCGTTATTATTTCTTTTGGTACGTTTTGTTGCGCCATCTGTGCGCTCCGTTTCACACTATACAACATCGGTGCAGTGTCAGTTTGGTTTGATTCCAGTGTTATATTACGGGTTTGATTATCTGACAAGTGTTTATACCAATCTGCTGGTGGAGGGCGCTTTAGTTACTGTGGAGTTCATGCCATTTGTATGCTGTGTGGCGTATTTAGTCTTTGTGCTTCGCATTTCGGCGGCGGAGCGGGCGCGAAGTCAGTTAGAGCAGGCCCAGGATACCCTAAATATTCAGATTGCCCAGGCGGTCCGGGAAATTGAAACCTTGCGGGAATCGCAGCAGAAAGTCAAAGTGTACCGTCACGATCTGCGTCATCATATGCAGTATCTTTCTTCCTGTATTGAAAATGGAAAGACACAGCAGGCGCAAGATTATATTCGAGAAATCTGTTCGGAAATTGAGGCAGATAAGGTGACGGTTTTTTGTGAAAATGAGGCGGCAAATCTGATTTTTTCCGCATTTGTCGGACGTGCGGACAATCAAGGTATCCCAATGACAATTAAGGCAGTGATTCCACATGTGATTCCGGTATCCGAAAGTGATCTGTGCGTGTTGCTGTCCAATGCGTTAGAAAACGCGCTGCATGCCTGTCAGAAATGCAAACAAAAGGGATTGTCTGCCGCGATTGAAGTATCTGCTTACGAAGAAAACTGGAAATTCTTTTTGCAGATTATCAATTCGTGTGATACGGATATTACGTTTGTACACGGAATTCCTGTCACAAATAATCCGGGGCACGGGATGGGAATCCGCAGTATTTGCGCTATTGTGGAGCGCTACGACGGTATGTACGACTTTTCGGTCGAGGACGGTCAGTTTATTTTGCGGGTTTCTCTTTAACAAATTGTCATTTGAATGCAGTTTTTGGTCGATTCATATCAATCACGCCATTTTCTTAGACGCTTATTGTAAACTCTGATTAGGCAGTAATGTGAGAAAATTTCCAATGGAAGTGCCATTGCCGTTGCGGATGGTCAGTACATGATGATCGTAGGACAGGGGAAACGTAAAAAATCAGAGGAGGGACGAGATGGCGGGAATACAGGAATATAAATGTCCATGCTGTGGTGGCACCATTGCCTTTGACAGTACAATACAAAAAGTGAAATGTCCTTTCTGCGACACAGAATATGAGATGGAAACACTGGCAAGTTATGACAGTGAACTGCAGAATGAACAGGCAGATGATATGACATGGGAAACGGCTGCCGGAGGAGCGTGGGAGCGTGGCGAAGCGAGCGGACTATCTGTTTATGTCTGTAATTCCTGTGGCAGTGAGATTGTGAGTGACAAAAACACGGCTACATCCTGTCCGTACTGTGGAAACGCTGTAGTCGTGACGAGGCAGTTTTCGGGTGCATTAAAACCGGATTACATTATTCCATTTCAAAAGGACAAAAAGGCAGCAGTTGCTGCCCTGAAAAAGTACTATGCAGGAAAATGTCTGCTTCCCAAGGTGTTTAAAGATGAAAATCACATGAATGAAGTAAAAGGCGTGTATGTTCCTTTTTGGGTGTTTGACGCCGTCGCAAATGCAAATATGCGTTATAGGGCAACCAAAGTACGAACATGGAGCGACAGCAGATATGAATATACGGAAACTAGTCACTTTTTAGTAAGCAGAGACGGAAATATCAGGTTTGAGGATGTTCCTGTTGACGGCTCAACGAAAATTCCGGATCATTTGATGGAATTAATTGAGCCTTTTGACTTTTCAAAGGCGGTGGATTTTCAAACGGCGTATCTTGCCGGTTACCTGGCAGATCAATATGATGTAGATACAGACCAAAGTGTGAAATGCGCGAACGAGCAAATCAGGAAAAGTACGGAGACTGCTTTTGACGCAACTGCAAAAGGCTATGCAACGGTTACAAAGGAAACGGGCAGTATTCAGCTGAGCGACAGCAAAGTAAGATATACATTGTTGCCTGTCTGGCTTTTACATACAAAATGGAACGGTGAGAACTATCTATTTGCTATGAACGGTCAGACGGGAAAGATGGTGGGAAATCTGCCACTTGATAAAGCCGCGTATAAAAAACATTTGTTTGGTCTGACAGGTGTGATCGGTTTTGCGCTGTTTGCCGCTTCTTACTTGATTTGGCTATTGTAAGGGGGGGCGGATGATGAATACGATCAGTAAGAAATTATCTTTTTACAAAATATTTTCTTTATTTTTAGCGTTGTTTTTATCCGTGACTTCCGTATTTCCCGTGTTTGCAGCGGGAGAGTTTCCAAGGCTTGTGGATGACGCGGATGTACTTTCGGATAGTGAGGAAGCAAAGCTGCGTGGTAAACTGGATGAAATCAGTGAAAGGCAGCAAGTGGACGTTGTCGTGGTCACGGTCGATTCGCTTGAGGGTGTGAATATAGAGGACTACGCAGATGATTTTTATGATTATTACGGATATGGTTTTAGAGAGATGCGTGACGGAATCCTTTTTCTTCTCAGTATGGAAGAAAGGGATTGGAATATATCCACAAGAGGTTACGCAATAACCGTTTTTACGGATGCAGGACTGGACTATATGTCCGAACGGATTGCCAGAGATTTGAAAAACGAGGATTATGCGGCGGCATTTATGACTTTTGCCGACTGGTGTGACGATTATATAATACAGGCGTCAACGGGGGTACCGTATAATATCGGCAATCTTCCTAAGGAGCCGTTTCCATTTTTTCTTTTTTTTGTGATTTGCTTTGCAATCGCGTTTGTGATCGCACTGATTGTGACGGGAATTATGAAAAGGCAGTTGAAATCGGTGCGAAGCCGGTCAGAGGCAGACAATTACGTGAAGAGTAACAGTATGCAGCTGACCAAAAAGAATGACTTGTTTTTGTATCGGCATGTGGAATACCGAGAAAAAAAGAAAGATTCTGATTCAAACATTGCCTAAAAAATGTCGTTTCAGTGCAGTCTTCGGTCGATTCATGTCAAGGAAAGCGTTTTTGGCAATTATTGTATTATAATAAACAAGCATAAAAAATTTTTAGAATTTAGGAGGATTTTAACATGAAATTGAAAAGTTTCGCAAAAGGGTTCCTGGTAACGGCTGCATTAGCAGTTACAATTGTATCAATGCCGATGGCGTCTGTTAAAGCGGAAGAAGCGCAGACTACTTATGCGGTTGAGAAAAATGACTGCCTCTGGAAGATTGCCAAAAAAGTATATGGTGATGGGGATTTGTGGAAAGTCATCTATGATGCAAATTCAGCAGTCATAAAGAGCAATTATGTTATTTATACAGGACAAATACTTACTATTCCCGGAGTTAATGTAAATCAGGCGGAAACAGCAGTACCTGCACCGGAAACAGCAGTACCTGCACCGGAAATAGCAGTACCTGCTCCGGAAACACCCGTACCGGTAGAAACGCCGGCACCGGCGCCTAATTTCATGATGGATGAGAAATAAACCGACTGTTCTCACCTTTTTATATTGTCGATTCATTGCAATTTGTTAAAAGTACCAAAAATGCAACTTCTTTAAAACAGAGGTTGCATTTTTTTATGGAAACAATACAAGCGCCGATTAGAAACGATACCGAAATTGATACCGGAAAAGTTTTCGTATAATTTTCCACAGAACACAAATAATAAGACTAAAAAGGAAGGAAAGAGGTATTCCATTATGAAAAAGAAATTAATCAGCGCAATTTTGAGTGCGGCAATAGTAGCAGCAATGCTTACAGGATGCGGCAGCAGCAATGACACACAGATACCTTCACAAGATACACAAACGCCGGCAGCGGACAACCAGACACCGGCGGCAGATACCCAGACACCAAATGCATCGGCATCGGGCAGTGGAAAGGTTTATTATCTGAACTTCAAGCCCGAGGCAGCGCAGCAGTGGGAAGCACTTGCAGCGAAGTACACAGAAGAAACAGGTGTATCAGTTTCCGTTCAGACAGCGGCTTCGGGTACATACGAGTCGACATTAAAGTCTGAGATTGCCAAAACAGAAGCACCGACACTTTTCCAGGTAAACGGACCGGTCGGTCTTGCCACATGGAAGGATTACTGCTATGACCTTTCCGGATCAGATGTATACGAACAGTTAAAGAGTGACGATTTTGCACTAAAGGAAGGGAATGAGGTAAAGGGTATCGCATATGTTGTGGAGACATACGGTATCATTTATAATGCGGATATCTTAAACGACTATTTCACAAAGGATTATGCGGTTGTTAAGAGCGTCGACGAGATTAACTCGTTTGACAACTTAAAAGCAGTTGCGGATAGCATTCAGGCAAACGCTTCCGATCTTGGCGTTAAGGGCGCTTTCACATCGGCAGGCATGGACTCGAGTTCTGACTGGAGATTTAAGACACATCTTGCAAACCTTCCGATCTACTATGAGTATCAGGCAGACGGCATCGGTTCCACAGATGCAATTAAGGGAACGTATTTAGACAAGTACAAGAATATATGGGATTTATACATCACAGACTCCGTATGCGCATCGACACTTCTCTCAAGCAAGACCGGTGAGGACGCAACGGCAGAGTTCGCGCTCGGTGAGGCGGTATTTTATCAGAACGGTACATGGGCTTACACGGATTTGAGCGACAACGGTATGGACGATGACTCCCTTGGAATGCTCCCGATCTACATTGGAGGTCCGGACGAGGAAAATCAGGGACTTTGCACAGGCAGTGAGAACTACTGGTGTGTAAACAAGAATGCTCCTGAGGAGGATATTCAGGCAACGCTTGACTTTATGAACTGGGTTGTAACATCAGACGCAGGCTGTACCTCTCTGACATCGGAAATGGGATTTGTCTGCCCGTTCAAGGCATTTGACAACTATCCGGCAAGCAATCCGCTTGTAAATATTGCAAACGACTATGTTTCTTCCGGAAAGACTTCCGTTGCATGGACCTTTACGACAATGCCTTCTGAAACATGGAAGAACAATGTAGGAAGCGCACTTTTGGAGTATGCACAGGGTACAGGCGAATGGTCGGCAGTGGAAACGGCATTTGTCGACGGCTGGGTTGAGGAGTATAACGCAGCTAATAACTAAATCACTATAGGAATAACAGGATATAAAAAGGACTACAAAGACAGGTGCATCGTGCGGCAACGACTGCACCTGCTTTTTGCAAAAAAATAAATCTTATTGAAAATTTAAGAGAGGTCAAGGGTTATGGACAAAGCAATTAAAAGATATTTCCCGATATTTGCACTACCGACGCTTGCGGCGTTTACGATCGGTTTTATCCTTCCGTTTGTATTGGGCGTGTATTTATCATTTTGTGAATTTACTACAGTAACAGACGCAAAATTTGTAGGAATTAAAAACTATATCAGGATTTGGGGGGATTCGACATTTACCCATTCGCTTTGGTATACGGCATTGTTTACCATCGTATCCGTACTGGCGATCAATATCTTTGCCTTTGCGGTTGCGATGCTTTTGACAAAGGGAATCAAGGGAACCAATATTTTCAGAACCGTATTTTTCATGCCAAACTTAATTGGCGGTATTATCCTGGGTTATATCTGGCAGCTGATTTTAAACGGACTTTTGGCGAACCTTGAGCGTACGCTTACCTACAGTTCGGCTTACGGCTTTTGGGGACTCGTGATCTTGATGTGCTGGCAGCAGGTGGGGTATATGATGATCATCTACATTGCGGGCATTCAGAATATCCCTGGCGATTTGATTGAGGCAGCCAGGATTGACGGCGCAAACAACAGACAATTGCTGCGCCATGTGACGCTGCCGATGGTGATGCCGTCCATCACAATCTGTTCTTTCCTGACACTTACCAACTCGTTTAAACTCTTTGATCAGAACCTTGCATTGACCGCAGGTGAGCCTTCCAACAAATCGGAGATGCTTGCGCTCAATATCTACAACACATTTTATGGCAGAAACGGCTGGGAGGGCGTTGGTCAGGCAAAGGCAGTTGTCTTCTTTATTCTTGTGGCTGTGATTGCGATCGTACAGCTTAGAGCGACCAGAGATAAGGAGGTGCAGGCATAATGTCAAATGTAAGAAAAGCAAAGCACGGCGGACTTTTGACAGCAATTTTTGCAGTGATATCACTTGTATATGTCATGCCGATCATCATTGTATTGTACAATTCCTTTAAAAAGAAAATTTTTATCAGCAACAGACCGTTTGCATTGCCTGACGAAAAATCGTTTGTCGGTTTTGAGAACTACATCGGCGGTATCGAAAAGATACAGCTTCCGCAGGCGTTTGGCTATTCGCTTTTTATCACGGTCTGTTCCGTGTTTGTGATCATCCTTTGTACTTCAATGTGCGCTTGGTACATCACAAGAGTAAAAAATATGTTTACCTCGGGAATGTATATGCTCTTTGCGTTTTCCATGATCGTACCGTTCCAGATGGTCATGTTTACATTGTCGAAAATTGCAGATATGTTGCATTTAGGAAATCCAATTGGTATAATAATAATATACCTTGGCTTTGGGGCAGGACTTGCTGTGTTTATGTTCTGCGGCTTCGTAAAGTCAATCCCGCTTGAAATCGAGGAGGCGGCGATGATTGACGGCTGTACGCCGATTCAGACTTATTTCCAAATCGTATTTCCTGTCATGAAACCGACTGCAATATCTGTGTCAATTTTGGAGGCAATGTGGGTATGGAATGACTACCTTCTGCCTTACCTTGTGCTCGACATTCGCAAATATAAGACGATTCCGATCGCAATACAGTATCTCAAAGGCGGATACGGTGCAATTGACATGGGCGCTATGATGGCGATGATCGTACTTGCAATCATTCCGATTATTGTTTTCTATATTGTATGCCAGAAATACATTATTGAAGGCGTGGTAGCGGGAGCGGTAAAAGGCTAAAAAACAACAAGAAAGGGATATCAAAATGAGAAGATGTGGCGTATTGATGCCGATATCCAGTATTCCGTCGCGATTCGGCATCGGAGGATTTTCGAAGGAGGCATATGATTTTGTAGACTTTTTGGCGCAGTCTGGACAGTCGCTTTGGCAGATTTTGCCGCTTGGTCCTACCGGTTATGGGGATTCGCCGTATCAATCCTTTTCAACCTTTGCGGGCAGCCCGTACTATATCTGTCTTGACAGGCTTATTGACGAGGGACTGCTGACCGAAAAAGAATGTATGGCAGTTGACTTTGGGGATGACGCAAAGAAGGTTAACTACGAAAAGATTTATAATACAAGATTCACGCTGTTAAAGAAGGCATTTGAACGATCCAATATCAGTGAGAATGCGGAGTACCGGAAGTTTGTGGAAGAAAACAAGCTGTGGCTGAAAGATTATGCCATGTATATGGCAATCAAGGACTCGCTTGGCGGTATTTCGTGGATTGAATGGGACGAGGGACTTCGGCTCAGAAAGCCAAAGGTTATGGCGGAATACGAAAAGAAACTTGCAAACGAGATTGCGTTTTACTGCTATCAGCAGTATCTTTTCGCTATGCAATGGCTGGATCTGAAAACATACGCAAACAAAAAAGGAATCCAAATCGTTGGTGATATCCCGATCTATGTAGCATTTGACAGTGCCGATACATGGGCAAATCCGGAGCTTTTCCAGCTGGATGAGAAAAATATTCCAATTGCGGTGGCGGGCTGTCCGCCTGATGCGTTTTCGGAAACGGGGCAGCTGTGGGGAAACCCATTATACCGGTGGGATTACCATGAAAAGACGAAATTTGTATGGTGGCTTAGACGCTTGGAATATTGCTTTCAAATTTATGATGTGGTGCGCATTGACCATTTCAGGGGTTTTGATGAATACTGGTCTGTGCCTTACGGCGATAAGACCGCACAAAACGGTGTGTGGAAGAAAGGACCGGGGTACAAGCTGTTTGAGGCTGTAAAAAAGACACTCGGAAACCGTCCTGTCATTGCGGAAGATTTGGGATTTTTGACCCCGAGCGTATTAAAGCTTGTGAAAAAAACAAAATATCCCGGCATGAAGGTGTTGCAGTTTGCATTTGACTCAAGAGAGGAAAGCGACTATCTTCCTTATAATTATCCAAATAACTGTGTGGTATATACGGGAACGCATGACAATGACACCGTAAACGGCTGGATTACGAGTATGAATAGGAAAGACTTGGCGTTTGCAAAGAAGTATCTGGGCGTCAAAAGAAATGCCGCGGTCTGTGACAGTTTAATCCGTGCTGCGCTTGGGTGTGTGGCGGATACGGCGATCATTCCCATACAGGATTATCTGGAGCTTGGCGGCGAGGCGCGCATCAACACGCCGTCGACACTAGGCGGAAACTGGGAGTGGAGAATGGCAAAAGGTGCGTGTACAGAAGAACTTTCAAAACATATGTTGGAGCTTGCGCGGCTTTACGGCAGAACAAAAAGACATTGAGGAATGCAATTATATCAGGACAAGCAAAGCTTATGGAGAGAGAGTCAACAGGGGGAATTACGAATTGAACAGAAGAGTAACATATAAGATACGAACTATAAAAATGAGCATACTTGCCGCCGCAGCGGCAGTATGCCTTTTTGGCTGTGGAGAGAAAACAGAAAATACGAATTTGGATCAGGGAATGGAGCTGGTTGCGCAATATGATTTTCAAGGTGCGCTTTCCTGTTTCGATCTTGCAAGACTAAATAACGAAGACTTGCAGCTTACGAGCAGGGGAGAGGGCATCGCCTATATGGGGCTTGGCGATTATGCAAAGGCGGAAAGTTCGTTTTTGGAGTCGATTGAAAATGCTGGAAATAAGCTTACGGCATTGGAATACGATACGAACTATTATCTGGCGTCGGCATATATGAAACAGGGAAAATATGAGGATGCTAAAACCATATATTCGGCAATTATTGCACTGAAAAGCAAGGAACTTGACGCATATTATCTTAGGGCATGTACACTTTTGAAGCAAAATAACTATGAGGATGCGCTTGCCGATTTTGAGAAAGCGTTTTCGCTTGACTCGGACAATCTTACGCTTGTGACAGACGCCTATGTGGAGATGGAGGCTGCGGGCTTTGGTGAGGAGGGAAAGACATACCTTTCTGCGTTTTTGGAGAAAAAAGACAAGAACCTTTCCGACGCGGAAAAAGGCACGATTTATTATTATCTTGAGGATTATCAGAATGCGCGCATCTATCTTGATGGTTCCATAAACGGGAATGATGCGGGAAAGTCGCTGTTGCTCGGAC
This sequence comes from Lachnospiraceae bacterium, assembly GCA_029067805.1. Classification (GTDB taxonomy): domain Bacteria; phylum Bacillota; class Clostridia; order Lachnospirales; family Lachnospiraceae; genus COE1. Next base: position 5,219 of record JAIEDW010000321.1, on the reverse strand, counting down.
AGACCTATGAAAAGCTTGGCGACATGAATTATGCTACGGGGGTATATCAGACGTATCTGAATTCCAACATGCCGGATGCTGCAATCTATAACAGCCTTGGTATGTGCCTAATGAAGCAGGAGAAGTATGAGGAGGCGCTTTCTGCTTTTGAGGCGGGGATTGAGATTGGCGAAACACCCTATATTCAAGAATTAAAATATAACAGAATCGTGGCAAACGAGTATCTTGGCAACTTTTCCGATGCAAAGAAAATGATGCAGGAGTATCTTCAGATATACCCGGACGATGCGAAAGCAAGCCGCGAATATGAGTTCTTACAGACGCGTTGACGTAAAATAAGGCATTAAAAATATGACAGTATTGTCATAAAAACACAAGATATTGTATTATTATATAAAAGAACACAAGCTATTTAGTAGTGTTCGATTGACATGTGCTCTTTTGTCTGATATTATGTAACCATAATTGCATTGCAATTATGGTTTTTTATGCCCATACGGGCGGAGATAATGTCTATCGACATTATCTTATAATCGCATAGCGATTAGGTTTTTTATGCCTATACGGGCGAGCCGAGGGAAGGAGAGTATACATGTTTAGGGTAATCAAAAGAGACGGCAGTGAAACGAATTTTGTGCTGGGAAAGATTGGCGGGGCGATGGTCAAGGCATTTGACGCGACACAAATGCAGTACGATAAGGACATTGTGGACTTGTTGACACTCAGAGTCACTGCGGATATGCAAGAGAAGATCAACGCGGAAAAAATCTGCGTGGAGGACATTCAGGACAGCGTGGAAAAGGTTTTGGAGCAGTCTGGCTATACCGAAACCGCAAAGGCATTTATCCTGTATCGCAAACAACGGGAAAAAATGCGCAACATGAAGTCAACAATTCTTGATTATAAAGAGGTTGTAAACAGCTACGTCAAAGTAGAAGACTGGCGTGTGAAGGAAAATTCGACCGTTACCTACTCGGTGGGGGGCTTGATCTTATCAAACTCCGGAGCCGTAACAGCAAACTACTGGCTTTCTGAAATCTATGACGAAGAAATCGCACAGGCACACAGAAATGCCGATATCCATATCCATGATTTATCCATGCTCACGGGTTACTGCGCCGGCTGGTCCCTAAAACAGCTGATCAGAGAAGGTCTTGGCGGTATTCCCGGAAAAATTACATCAGCGCCCGCAAAGCATCTGTCAGTGCTCTGCAATCAGATGGTCAATTTCCTTGGCATCATGCAGAACGAATGGGCAGGAGCGCAGGCATTTTCTTCCTTTGATACCTATCTTGCACCGTTTGTAAAGGTGGATAACCTCTCCTATAAAGAAGTAAAAAAATGCATCGAGGCATTTATCTATGGCGTGAACACACCGAGCCGCTGGGGAACACAGGCGCCTTTCAGCAACATTACGCTCGATTGGACCGTGCCGAATGATCTTGCGGAGCTTCCTGCGATTGTCGGCGGCGAGGAGATGGATTTCTGCTATAGGGATTGCAAGCGCGAGATGGATATGATAAACAAGGCGTTTATCGAAACCATGATTGAGGGCGATGCAAACGGCAGAGGGTTCCAGTATCCGATTCCGACATATTCAATAACAAGTGATTTCGATTGGTCAGACACGGAAAACAACCGCCTGTTATTTGAAATGACCGCGAAGTATGGAACCCCTTATTTTTCAAACTATATCAATTCTGATATGGAGCCTTCCGATGTGCGCAGCATGTGTTGCCGTCTGCGCCTTGATTTGAGGGAACTGCGTAAAAAAACAGGTGGTTTTTTTGGCTCGGGTGAGAGCACGGGAAGCGTGGGTGTTGTCACGATCAATCTTCCACGAATTGCGTATCTCGCGGCAGATAAGAATGATTTTTACAAGCGTCTTGACCGCATGATGGATTTGTCTGCGCGTTCTTTGAAAATTAAGCGAAATGTCATTTCAAAGCTTTTGGAAGAAGGCTTGTATCCATATACAAAACGATATCTTGGCAGTTTTGAGAATCACTTCTCAACAATCGGCGTGATCGGCATGAACGAGGCGGGATTGAATGCAAACTGGCTGAAGAAGGACTTGTCGCATAAGGAAGCGCAGGACTTCGCAAAAGAAGTGCTCAACCACATGCGTGAGCGCCTGTCTGATTATCAGGAGCAATATGGGGATTTATATAATCTGGAGGCGACACCTGCAGAAAGCACGACATATCGGCTTGCAAAGCATGACAAAGAAAAATATGCGGATATTGTTACAGCGGGACATGAGGGAGATACGCCTTACTATACCAATTCTTCACATCTTCCGGTTGATTACACGACAGATATTTTTGATGCGCTTGACATACAGGACGAACTGCAAACGCTCTATACATCGGGAACAGTCTTCCATGCATTCCTGGGAGAAAAGCTACCGGATTGGAAAGCGGCGGCACAGCTTGTAAAGACGATTGCCGAAAATTATAAGCTTCCGTATTATACGATGTCGCCGACATACTCAGTATGTCAGGAGCACGGTTATCTCAGTGGGGAACAAAAGCGTTGTCCGAAGTGCGGCAGAGTGACGGAAGTATACAGTCGTATTACGGGTTATTATCGACCGGTACAGAATTGGAACGACGGAAAGCTTCAGGAATATGCAAACCGTACGGAATACAAGATGGGCAGTACGGTAACCGCACCAACGGAAAAGAATGCGGAATGTAAGACCGTATCAAAGAAAGCAGCAGTGCGCGAACGTGCAGCAACGGAGCGTGTAAATGAGAGGAAAGACCGAAGTAAGAAAATGCTTTTTACAACGAAGACCTGTCCGAACTGTACGCTTGCAAAGCAATATTTAAAGGACATGGATTACGTTGTGGTGGATGCCGAGGAGAATTCGGATCTTGCGGTTGCGTATGGTGTGATGCAGGCGCCGACTCTTGTAATCGTGTCGGGGCAGTCACAGCAGAAATATGTAAACGCATCCAACATCAGGCGTTATGCGGAGTTTGTGAATACGGGTCTGTAAGAGGGATAAATAATGATAGATAAACTGATTGAAAAAATAAAAAAGACGGGAGCACCAATTGTTGTCGGGCTTGACCCGATGATGAAATTTGTGCCGGAACATATCAAAAAAACAGCATTTGCGTCTAAGGGGGAAACGCTTGAAGGCGCAGCAGAGGCGATATGGCTTTATAATAAGGAAATTATTGATAACATATGTGATTTAATTCCGGCGGTGAAGCCGCAGATTGCGATGTATGAACAGTTTGGCATTCCGGGGCTGGTAGCATTTCAAAAGACGGTCGATTATTGTAAGGGAAAGGGACTTGTGGTAATCGGTGATATCAAGCGTGGCGATATTGGTTCCACGTCATCTGCGTATGCCACGGCGCATCTTGGAAAGGTTCAAGTGGGAAGCAGTGTGTGTGTGGCGTTTAACGAGGATTTTGTGACGGTCAATCCCTATCTTGGTACAGACGGCGTACAACCCTTTATCGATGTCTGCAAGGAGGAAAAGAAAGGGTTATTTATCCTTGTGAAAACATCAAATCCAAGCAGCGGAGAGTTTCAGGACAGACTGATTGATAACCGGCCGCTCTATGAACATGTCGGCGAAAAGGTAGCCGCATGGGGCGAACAGCTTATGGGTACAAACGGTTACAGTTATGTGGGAGCGGTTGTCGGAGCGACATATCCCGAACAGGGCAAAGTTTTAAGAAAGATAATGCCCCAATCGTTTATCCTTGTGCCGGGGTATGGCGCACAGGGCGCATCGGGAAAGGATTTGGTACACTTTTTTGACGACAACAGATTAGGCGCAATTGTAAATTCGTCGAGAGGAATCATTGCGGCTTACCAAAATGAGAAATACAGCAGTTTTGGAGCGGAGAATTTTGCAGATGCTTCCAGACAGGCAGTTATCGACATGATTGAAGATATCAACAGTGCATTTGAAAATGCGGGAAAATAGAAAGCAGCGTCGCCGTTTGGCGATGCTCTTTTCATGTATATTCATGCTGTTCATGCTTTGTTAATTGAAAATTCATTGAATTTACATATTGAATCTGTTACAATACATAATAGTGTGTGTAATTATGCACTCTAAGAGAATGATAATTATAATGATTGGAGCCGAAGATGAGTATTGTAGAAAAAGTATTTGGTACACACAGTGACCGTGAGCTTAGAAGGATAGAACCCATTGTAAAAAAGATAGAGAGTTATCGCGAGGAGATGGGAAGACTTACCGACGAGGAGCTTCGGGCGAAAACTGCTGAATTTAAAAAGAGAGTGTCCGAGGGGACAAGTCTTGATGATATTCTCCCCGAGGCGTATGCGGTTGTCCGCGAGGGCGCAAAACGTGTGCTTAGTCAGGAGCACTACAGAGTACAGCTGATTGGTGGCATTATCCTGCATCAGGGACGTATCGCGGAGATGAGAACCGGTGAAGGTAAAACACAGACAGCGCTTTTGCCCGCATACCTGAATGCACTGGAAGGAAAGGGCGTGCATGTTGTCACGGTAAACGATTATCTTGCAAAGCGAGATGCCGAGTGGATGGGACAGGTGCATGAATTTCTAGGCTTGAAAGTCGGCGTTGTTTTAAATGATATGAAGCCCGAGGAAAGACGGGAAGCTTATGCGTGCGATATCACATATGTTACCAACAATGAGCTGGGCTTTGATTATCTGCGTGATAATATGGTCATTTATAAGGAGCAGCTTGTTTTGCGTGATTTGCATTATGCGATCATCGACGAGGTGGACTCCGTTTTGATCGATGAGGCGAGAACGCCGCTCATCATATCAGGTCAAAGCAGCAAATCGACAAAGCTTTATGAAGTCTGCGATATTCTGGCAAGACAGTTAAAGCGCGGTGAGGATATTCCCGAGATGACAAAAATGGACTTTGTCATGGGTATTGAACAGGAGGAAACAGGGGACTTTATCGTAAATGAGAAGGATAAGGTTGTAAACCTCACAGCAGCGGGTGTGGAGCGAGTTGAGAAATTCTTCCAGATTGAGAATCTTGCAGACCCCGAAAACCTTGAAATACAGCACAATATTATTCTTGCGCTCAGAGCGCACAATCTGATGTTCCGCGATCAGGACTATGTAGTGAAGGATGATCAGGTATTGATTGTCGATGAGTTTACGGGTCGTATCATGCCCGGACGCCGTTATTCCGACGGACTGCATCAGGCGATTGAGGCAAAAGAGCATGTTAAAGTGAAACG
>JAIEDW010000320.1 GCA_029067805.1 Lachnospiraceae bacterium | reverse complement strand
ATGGCAATTAATTATGATATGTTTCGGGAAGCCGATGCGCTTCAATACATTGATGAAGAGACACATACTTGGACAACTGAGAATTTTATCAAAGCGGTTCGGGCTTTAAATACTTATGCAGAGACCCAGGAGCAGAATATAAGCGCGGGCATCGTATATTGCAAAAATCAAAGTGGCGACCAGGGAACACGCGCCTTGGTGAATAATTTGTATGGCGGTACTTTTACTGATGCCACACATACATCTTATACAGTTGACAGTGAGGAAAACAAGAAAGCCTTGCAGCTTCTTTATAATTTGGACGGCATCATCTTTGAACCTTCTTTTTCCTCCGGGGATGCGATTGATTTGTTCTGCAAAAAAGAAACTGCCATGTGTTTCTGCTGGAATGTGTCTTTGGAAGTGCAGCAGACCATCAACAACCCTGATTTGAATTTTGAAGTTTTCCCGATGGCTTTTCCGTCTGATGAAGGCATACCGGAACTTCAAGGCGGTATCTGGGGGCTTGGCATTTTTAATAATGGCGATGAAGAACGCATCACGGCGGCAAAAACGTTTATCCGTTATATGACTGAAAATGATGTTCCATACACAAGAGCAGTAAGGGCTACTTCCTATTGGCCTGTGCGGGATATGGACAATATATACGAAAATGATATGCTTATGACGGAGTACAGCATTTTTACACCTTACATGGGTGATTATTATCAGATTACTCCTGAATGGGCTAAGGCACGTACCGCATGGTGGCAGCTGCTGGCAAAGATTGGAACGGGGACCGATGTTTCGGAGGCAGTGAAAGATTTTCCTTATCAAGAATATACTGAAGATACAGCATTCACTTCGTCAATAGATAAGGAATTGGTTATTGAAATTGACGGAGATAAAATATATCCGGTCAGTACAGAAATGAAGGATGAACGGGAAGCCGGGGACTGGGTGTTTTTCAGATATATGGTGGAGGAGACTGATGCCAATTATGAGGCAGTTTATCCGGTCTTATTCCGATATCGGAAAGGTGATCATATTGCTGAGCGCGTCAATCAAATTGCTTGTTATTCTTTTGACATTGTAGGAGATAACTTATATTATTTAGATTCTGTAAAAGCTTTTCAGGACCATGGAGTATTATATGTATCAAGATTAGACGGAACAGATGAAAGAATATTGGAAGATGAACTGCATGATTTTCAAATAGTAGACGGACAATATATTTATTATACTTATAGACATGATACGATCGGTGTAGGATTGGAAGGTCATGCGTTGCATAGGATGAATTTGGACGGTTCCGATAAAATGATAGCGGCTTACGAAGTATCGGGAATAGATATGGGTGTAAGTCATTTTGATTATAAAGTGGATGATGGCTGGGTCGACTGTGATACATTTAAAATGAAGGTTGGAGCGCCGGCAGACGGATATGAAAAAATTGTCTTTAAAGAAATCGGAGATAATGATTGGGTTTATTATGTGACGAATAGGTTAATGAAAGCAAGGAAAGACGGCTCGGAAAGAGTGGAGCTGGATGGTGTAGATGATTATTATTATGAAATAGAGCGGATAGAAGATGATTGGATTTATTATATAAAAGGTGGGGAAAAGTATAAAATTCGTACGGATGGGTCCGGAAAAGAGGCAGTGACATAAATATGTAAAAAACTTGACTTTTAAACTATTTGTGATATAATTCTAGAAACAACTGAATAGTAGTAATGTCTTCAGGGCAGGGTGAAATTCCCGATCGGCGGTGATAGTCCGCGGGCGCGAAAGCGCGGGGTTTGGTGAAATTCCAAAACCGACGGTATAGTCCGGATTAAAGAAGGTGTATTGAGATTGTCAGAGGAAATCTGACTTTGATTTTGCACTCTTTTTTGTCCATTTGGAAAGCTGTTCTGATGACAATTTTAATACACTTGAGATTTTAACATCTGAAGGCATTTGGTGCTTTCAGGTGTTAATTTATTTTAAGGAGGTATTCAAAATGAATATCAGTAAAACAAAGAAACTTACAACAATTGGCATGTTTTGTACACTCGCCTATATTGCGGCGGCTGTCGGGCGTGTTCCGCTCGTGCTCTTTTTGAAGTACGATCCCAAGGATGTAATCATTGCGATTGCCGGATTAATCTTTGGTCCACTTGCGTCGCTGGCAGTTACGGTGACGGTTTCCGTGATACAGATGGTTACGACTAGCAGTACAGGAATAATCGGCTGCATCATGAATATGATTTCAAGCTGTTCTTTTGCGTGTCCCGTAGCATTTGTTTACAAAAGAAAACGAAAACTGTCGGGTGCAATCCTTGGAATTTGCATTGGCTGGGGGTGTCAGATAGTGATAATGCTGCTATGGAATTATCTGATTGCCCCGATTTACATGGGCTATTCGCGTGAGGTTGTTGCAGAATTGTTGTTTACGGCATTCTTGCCGTTTAACGTTATCAAGGGAGGGTTAAATGCGGCAATCACGATGCTGTTGTATAAGCCTGTTGTGACAGCATTGCGGCGTTCTCATTTAATTGAAACGGCTCAGACTGTAAAGAATCCGCGAATCAATGTTGGAGTTGTATTGGTCGCTTTGTTTTTGATTGCGACGTGTGTATTGTGGATACTTTCTTTGAAGGGAGTATTTTGATGTAGGGAAGGGCTGAGAAACGTAAAAGAAACGGTGCGATAGATAAAAAGGTAAAAATCGATAGTTATTGTATCTATATTGTGGTAAACTATAACTAATACAGTGATGGAAAGGAATGCGGAGAATTTTTTTCGATAAAAATATTTGAAAAAGGGTGCAGACTATGAAAAATAGAACGTGGATTATAACAATATTAGGTATGTGGATTATAACAATATTAGGTATTATATTATCATGCAGTTTTTTATTAAATGGCTGCTCTAAGGAACAAAATGGTTCACAGCCCTCCGATGAGCAAAACGTGCCACAAGTTTCCGATGTACCGCAGAATGAGGATAAAGATAGCGTGCAGGAAGCGAATGATGAACGCGGTATTTTGCAGTCCTTTGAAGCAAAGACGTTAGACGGAGGGATGTTTACAAATGAGGATTTTGCCGAGAAAGATGTTACAATTATCAACTTTTGGGCGACCTTCTGTGGACCTTGCCTTGCGGAAATGCCCGATATTGCAGAATTTGAAAAGTCGTTGCCGGATAATGTGCAACTGATTACTGTCTGCCTTGACGGAGAGGGTGATACGGAAGGTGTAGAGAGCATTTTAAATGATGCGGGATACGAGGGAATCACGCTACTGAGCGGAGATGGTGACTTTGAGCAGGTGTGTGGGGAAATTCTGTATATCCCCACGACAATCATTGTCGATCAGAACGGAAACATGCTGGGTGATGCTATTGTCGGCGGTCAGGTGGACTTAGAGGAAACATATAGGACAGCAATCAATAACGCCTTGCTGTCGATGGGAAAGGCGGAGATTGGCGATGAAACAAACTAGGCTTCGTATTTTCATATTGGTAATTTCCGCACTTTTTATCGGAATCGGGATTGCAAAGCAGGAATATTTGGAAGTCATGCAGAAGGCGGTGAGGGTATGCTTGGAATGCATCGGGATCGGATAAAGAGAATTTCTTTTCAGCGTGTTTGCCAATTAGCGTTTGCTGTCTTGATTAACGGATATGCAGTTGGCTTTCAAAAGGGGAAAATTTATACGGGAAAGAGTAAGGCTTTTTGTGTTCCTGTATTGAACTGTTATTCGTGCCCGGGCGCTTTGGGTGCATGTCCGATTGGTTCGTTGCAGACGGTGCTTGGCGGGAGAAACCATCATTTTCCGTTTTATGTTTTGGGAATGTTAATGCTTTTTGGCATTTTGTTAGGGCGTGTAGTTTGCGGTCTTTTGTGTCCTTTTGGATTGGTGCAGGATTTACTGCACAAAATTCCAACACCGAAAATAAAAGTGCCAAGAAAAGCAGACAAACCTGCACGGTATTTGAAATATCTGATTTTGCTTGTGGCGGTTATTTTGCTCCCTTTTTTTGCAGTGGACAAAACAGGGATTGCTCCGCCGTACTTTTGTAAGTATATTTGTCCCGCAGGTACGCTGGAAGGTGGTATTCCGCTTTTATTGGCAAATGAAAGTCTGCGCAAAGCTGCCGGTCTGTTGTTTGATTGGAAGTTGTTTGTGTTGATTGTAATTATGGTAAGCTCTGTTTTAATTCATCGTCCGTTCTGCCGATATCTGTGCCCTTTGGGAGCGTTTTACGCACTGTTTAACCGGTTTAGCTTTTACCAAATGCATTTGGATGCGTCGAAGTGTATTGACTGCAAAAAATGTGAGCGTACTTGTCCTATGGAAGTAGAGATTACAAAAAATATTAACAGTCCGGAATGCATTCGTTGTGGGAAGTGCAGGGAAGTCTGTCCGACGAATGCGATTTCTTCCGGATTTTCAAAAATGCTTTGAGCAGTCAATATATTATTATAATAAATTTAAATAAAAACAAATTTATGGAGATGCTTTGAATGAAATATTTACCCATTTTTCAAGAACTTTTTGAATCCGACAGTATTATTTTCATGCTAATCGGATTAGTCCTTGCAGCATTTATTGGTATAAAGATGAATAATATTAAGAAAATTATAATTGGTCTTGTCTCGATTTTTACTTTGTATGTAGTTTGCGAAGTTGCTTCTAATATACACACAAGCTTTATGATTGAATTAATTTTACTTTTTGCCGGCACGATTGCAATTGGTGGAATACTTGGTTTTTTGATTAGCATAGTAGTTGTGAAAGTAAGAAAACGGTAATATCCAGTTTGTATGGCAAATGGCAATCTTAAAAAACTTTTCACTTGTGAAACTTTAAATAAAGTTATAAGAGAATTTATAATATAGTTACCGTTAGATAAGTATAGGGAGAAAATCCAAAATGGAATTTTATGAAGTAATAGAAAAAAGAAGAACTGTTCGTGATTTTGAAAATGAAACGATATCTGCGGATGTTATTGAAAGAATAATTGAAGCTGGTATGAAAGCACCCACCAATGATCATATGCGCGATTGGCATTACATTATAATTCAGGACAAGAACATTATAATGAAGTTGCTTGATATTATTCCTAAAGGCATTTCCGACGAGGACATGAATCAGCTTATCAAGGACTGGAATTTAAGTGATAGTGAACAGCAGGATTGTTATAGAAATGCTGTTCCTAAGCAATATAAAATGCTGATTGATGCTTCGGTTATTGTGATTCCGCTTTTAAAGCAGAAAACAGATCTATTGCACCCTGACAATGTTTCACATCTTAATGGATTTGCTTCTATTTGGTGCAGCATAGAGAACATTTTTCTTGCTTCAACAGCCGAAGGGTATGGTTGTGCTCTGAGAGTTCCTCTTGGCGACGAGAGCGAACATGCAAGAAATGTACTCGGATATCCGAATGATTATTTTATGCCATGCTTTATTGGAATAGGTAAGCCGAAAAGGAATGCTCCCGTTATAAAGCAAAAAGACATTCAGATGAAAGAACGTATTCATTGGAATAAGTGGTAAACTTCTAGTTAATATATTAAGACTTTTAGTTGCCGATTAGGAAGTATGGAGCGTTGAGATTTCGGTTTATGGGGGTCGATATGTCAAAGAAATTATCTGAAATGACATTAGAGGAATTGTGGCAATTATTTCCTGTTTTTTTAACGGAACATGATGACAGGTGGGATGTATGGTACAATGACGAATATCAGCGTTTATGTGTTGTTTTATCAAGTATAAATGCAAGGATAAGCCATATAGGGAGTACCGCAATAAAAAATATATGGGCAAAACCGATTATTGATATTCTTGTTGAGATACCTTTAGAAAATGATATCAGTAAAGTTAAGGATTTGATCATACAAAATGGATATATTTGTATGGCAGAAAGTGCACAAAACATATCTTTTAACAAAGGATATACGGAAAACGGTTTTGCTGAAAAAGTATTTCACTTGCATTTGAGATATTGGGGAAATAATGATGAATTGTATTTTAGAGATTATATGAATGATAATCCAATGATAGCAAAAGAATACGAAAAATTAAAGTTATCACTTTGGAAATCGTATGAGCATGATCGTGACGGATATACCAATGCGAAACACGAGTTTGTATCTGAACACACCAAAAAAGCAAAAGAAAGAACCAACGGGCAAGGCATATGATGATTGAACGGAATAAGGT
>JAIEDW010000032.1 GCA_029067805.1 Lachnospiraceae bacterium | reverse complement strand
ATATAATACGATACCATCATTCAATTTATCAGCTACAAACTTCATCGCCCTCTGATTCAGCTTTTTGGGCGCATAATGCACCGCCATATACACAATCACCATTTGACCAAACGCGAAACAAATCACCTGCACCAGAATAGGCTGATGTCTAACCTGTGAAACCACACAGGAAGCTGCCATCACCGCAAGAATGATCGCAACGCCCGAATACTTAAGCCTATATATTTTGGCGCTTTGGTTTGCTGCAATCATAAGCACGACCACCGCTCCAACTAGAAAAATACCGCTCACTACGGCATATACATAGAGCATGGAAAATGCTCTGGAAATCCAATATATATGATCATACCATCTGGCATGGGTGATTGTAAAAAATCTCTCTGAAAACATGCCCCATATTAAGGCGACCGACTCTATCACCGTAATCCAAAACAAAGGCGATTTATAAATTTTAAATAGTTTATACCCTGAGTAGCTGACAGAAAACCTAAAGATCATCATTGCATACCACGCAAAGGCAATGTAATACAATGTAAATGCATAATACGCAATCTGCCTGTCCTTTGCAAGTAATATAACCATCTCCGGAACAATAATACCTGCCACTCCCAAAACCATATTTCTAAGATGCCTTATGATGTCCGTCCTCTTCTCATCGCGGAGCTGAAAAATCATAATACTGTTAATTGCCAACAAAGAAAACAAGAAAACTGTCATAGTAATCTGCATTTGCTCACTTCCCTCCATAAGCCAGTCGCCCTTCTGCAAGCATGTCCAATCGGCTCATTGCTTGCAGGGATAAAATATGTCTATAAAAGGGATTATATCATATATTTTGAAATATTAATATCTTTTTTGTTTTTTATGACAATATATTCCGACTTTTGCATTTTCAGAGAATGGCTAATTCCGCATTTTGACACTAGAATTATTTCTTATTATCCAACTTTATAATACCATCTGCCAGTAACGTTTCAAGACCTTTGCTTCCGAATTAAATATCTCGTGCTTCACTCCCTGTACCTTTACAAGCTTCGCATCCCATTTTTTCCTATGGCTCAATTTTCTAACAAATCGTTCCTGCTCCTTGTTTGAGACAAACGTTTCTATCTCTGCCTGAAAAACCAGCACCGGGCAGGTAATTTCACGCCATGCCGTTTGCTGCAAATAGCGGTTCAGGCGTACTGCCTGCAAAAGCCACCCATAAGACGCTGCATTCATCTGAAACAGCGGCTCCTCTTTTCTTTTTTTCCAATAATAGTGAAATCTTGCTTCTGAGACGGAGGCGCTGTCTGCAAATTGCTCCTGTGCATCATATGGACGATGCCCCATAACATACTGCTCACTCTTTCCTATTACGCAAAAGACCTTTGCAATCAAACATGCCAGAGGCCACGGAACAGGATCACTGCTTGGACGGATCATCGGGGAAGACAATATGAGCCTAGAAAAAAAATTGGGCGCATGTGCTGCAGCAGCGATCGCAATCCCGCCGCCCATCGAATGTCCAAAAAGAGAGATTGGCAATTGCGGAAACTCCTTAGCCGCCATACGGCTTACAAATAGCAGGTCTTTCACATACCGCTTATAGCTGTCCACATGTACGAGAGATAAATCTTTCGTATCACTGCACATCCGGTAACTGTGCCCATGCCCGCAGTGTTCCGGCATAAAGACATGATAGCCCGCACGAAGAAAGTAGTAAATATTTTCCAGATATTTTTCCACCGTTTCTGTATATCCGTGTGAGATGATCATAATACCTTGTGGGTTATCTGCGAGGCAGCGCACATAGAAGATCCGATTTCCTTTTTCCCGTTCGCAGTATCCGGTTGTCATCCTCTCTGCAAGATATGGCTCGACAAAGGTTTTCATCGCCTCCTCATACCCTTCCTCGGGCAATATCATATCATATACTGTTCTTTTATCCATCTACATGCCCTCCTATCCTACAAAATACTCTGGTTAATCTTGCGCTCGTTATAAAATAAAAATATAATTCCTCCCAAAATACAGAAAAGCGCCGCTCCAAATGCTGCAATGCGGTATCCTGCCCCTGATGCGGTTCCAATCGTGGAAACCGCTGTAAACAAAAGCATGGAAAGACTCTGCCCCAGTTTGAAAGCAAATGTCCTTGCTGCATAGAACATTCCCTCCCGGTTGCTCCCTGTGCGTTTTGCATCACTCTGTGCAATATCGGCAACAACTGCCTGTGGAAGGATCCCAAAGACAGCCATCGGAAGTGAGGCTGTTACCATCAGGATCAGACCTTGTACATTTGCAGAGATCAAAGAAATCTTTCCGAGGAATCCTGTATACAGGTAAGCCAGCGCAAATATCACAAAGGCCGCAAGGATCAACTTCTTTTTTCCAAATTTAGGCGCAAGCTTATTGATCGGAATGTAAAATACTAATGATAGCGCCGTCATACCGACAAAATAAATAGTTGTCATCGTTTCCGGCAGTTTCAAAAGACTTGTTACAAAAAACGGAAGACCCGTCTGGAACATCGTGATCGCAATCCAGTACAAAATATCCGAACCCACAAATTTGCAGAATTCTTTATTTCTAAATGTGGAGACAAGTGAAGATAACGCCGAATCCTGCGAAGGCACTGTATTGACATATTCCTTTTCATTAATAGACCAAACCGGTATCTGCATACATACAAAGGCGATAACCGCCATCACTGCAAATGTCACACGGATTGCGTTGACACGTCCAAATACTGGAATCAATGTTCCCCAGATTACAGGAGCCAGATATGCGACTGCGGTTCCCGCAATAAAGGTAAACGATATGATCGTAGAAATGTTTAACCGTTCCTGCTGGTTATGTCCCAATTCCGGTATTAGGGCATTGTATGGCGTACAGTATGCCGTAATTGACAGGTAATATAACATTACCATTGCAAATAAAAAGATTGCGTTGATGCGGCTGATCTGATTTACCGGTGACCAGAACACAAGCACCGTGGAAAGCGCCAGCGGCAGGGAAGCCCACTTTAAAAACGGAATACGTCTTCCTTTCTCTGAAATACAGCGGTCTGACAAAGAGGCAATAAATGGATCCGTAACCGCATCAAACAGCCGTCCGAAAGCCGTTATTCCCCCAATCACCGTGAAAATTCCAAGGACCACTAACCCCTGTGGAATAAAGATTGTCTGTCCCTGCGCAATTGACGCTTCGTCCGGCTGATAAAAATAGACCAGCCAGTTTGAAATTAAACCGGACAACAATGACCAGCCAAACTGCCCAGTTGCAAAAAGCCAAATTTTTCTTGTAGATAGTGATTTCATATTGTATCCTCCAATTTTAAAAATATAGAGTTTTCTGTATATTTTTTAGTTTTTTAACTTTTTTATTTATGAAAAAAGTTCTACCTTCGCATCTATACCGCTTTTTGTTATCCCGTATTATATTTCCTGTTTATTTTCACTTCTGATATCTTTCGTACCTTTCCTATTATATCAATTATCCCAAGTGCATTCAATCGTTCATTTGTTTTACTTTTTCTCGTATGAGCGATTTATGGAATTAATAATAACAAAAGCGTTTATATCATGCAGTCCTACTACAAGGAAAATGGGCAGATATCACTGACAACCTGCATAATGCTTTCGGTTTCCATACAGATTAAGATTTATATTAAAATCTACTATGCGAAGTATTATAAAAGGTACAATGA
>JAIEDW010000319.1 GCA_029067805.1 Lachnospiraceae bacterium | reverse complement strand
CTTTACGGAAATCTCCGTATCACACTGCCCGACGGCGTGACTGTGGAGCAGCAGGAGCCTGACGGGGACGCGGTTGTCATGGATTTCATTGGGGCGGAAAGCGCCCAAAGTGCACTGTTTCCGCCGCGTATATGGCTTGCAAATTATGATGCGGAATATGATGATGGTATCATGGAATTAATCAGCGCACTACTGGATTTGCTGCCCGACGTTTCCCTCTGTGAACGGTACATTTCGGGCGAGGAACGCTACTATGTGTATACTTATGACAAACCTTATAAAAACGGCTACATACTAATATACGACCATGATGTTTATATTGTGGAAGAAGTTTCAGCAGAAAGTGATTACAGTTTTGGCAGATTACTTGATGATAATGCTGTCCAATGGAAAGACTACACGTGCGTAGTTGGCAGCGGATATGGTGTTTCAGAACAGATTTACAGTAAATTCAATGCGGAGAGCAATTTAACTTTTTTTGTAAGTCAAACGAAACTTAACGACCAAATGTTGGAAATTATGCTATATCAGGATGGATATTTTTCCACCATATATCAAAATACTGTGTATGAAGAATGGATACAGGAACTTGTATTTGAAGACTGTAATTTTGATGGATATTTGGATATGGTTGTGTCAAATACAAGGATGTATCTTTGGAATGCTGAACAAAAAGAGTATGAGTTGGCGCAAATTCCGAAGGATTTTCCGAAGTATTCATGGGACACAAAACGTTATCCGGAAACAAAGACCATTTGGGCATATGATAATGAATATGGGAAAGGAGCTGTGCACTGGAATAATTATGACCACACGGAAATGCTTTGGAAATGGGAAGGAACTTCCTTGGTGAAAAAGCGTGAATGCGTGGCGAAAGTGCGGGAAGAGGGCGTGCGGATTTTGGCGTATGAAGGCAACCCTGAAAATGTGCTGTTTGACGAAACTTTTACAACGGAGGAATGGAAGCAGAATACTGTCAATGTACAAAAGCGATATCAGCAGTTCTACGCCGAAATGCTTCCCGAGGAAAACGACGACAACCTTCATAAAATTGACTATCATCAGGAACACGAAGAATATATACCGCAAGCGCTTTTACAGATCATCACAAAAGCCATGCTTGATGGTACGGAGTTGGAAACGCTCAAGGAACTGGTGCATGACAAAGAATTAACAAAAGATGAGGTTTTAGCGCTTGCCAAAGACAATCCTGCAATGCGCTGTGACATAATAGAGGCGGAGCAGTTAGGTGATTACATTATGGTAATGACAGATGCCGATAATGATGGCATTATGGATATTGTCGCGGAAGAATATTTTGGCGGTTCGGCAGGCTTTACGGAATACGTTTTTTATAAAGGCCGGGAAGACGGCACGTATCAAAAAACAAGCAGCTATGATTCCTTCAAAGAAGAATTTGCTATCATTACCTATGACGGAAAAAACTATCTATGCCGTACGCTTTATGATTATTATAAAAAAATGTTTAGCGGTTTTTGCGTTGCGTGTTATGTGGACGGCGTTCAGGTGCAGACGGCAGAATTGACGCTTTTCCCCGAAAAATATGACATCAGGCTGGCAAAATGTGCAGAGGAGAAGTACAGGGCATTTGCTGAAAACATATTTGAGAACAGCCTTTATTTTAAGGAAACGATTGACGAATACGAGAACATCAACGGAAGTAGCGAAGAAAAATTACCTTTGAAAGATCGGTACCAATACCGGTGTGACTTGGATAATGACGGGGAGCCGGAACAGTACAATAAATCTATTTGGGAGCCAAGCAACATGGGAACCTATGAGTCTCTTCATTTTTATGGTGATGGAAAAGGAATTGAGCATACGAATGATGCATTGGATACAGTAGAGGGAACACCGATTATGATGTGGGTAGAGCCGTTTGCAGAAGAAAATATCATCAATGTAATATCTTTGACAGGACTGCATGATTTTGAAATTACAGGATTTTTGTTAAATGGCGCAGCGTATACAAGCATCTATCGCATTACAGCAGAAGTGACTTATGGCGTCAATAAAGAGTTTTCCACACAAATGCATAGAGTAAACATGTAAAGTTAAACATGTAAAAATATACGTGTAAGAATTCCCCGGTTTATGCCGGGGAAACTGCGTCTTTTGAACATATGAAAGCAGTATAGAATTTTAGGAATACTTGACAGAAAGGATACTATCATATATACTTATTGTTTGAATTCTAATTATTTGATTTCGAACAAGGGTAAAGGAGACGATAATAATGGAAGAAACACTTCATTATCTGCTGATGGCAAACCATTTGATGTTTCAGAAAGCGTTGCTGACAGAAATCAAAGACACAGGTTTAACTTCTGGACAACCAAAGGTACTGGATTACCTAAGAAACCATGATGGAGCAGTTCAGAAGGAAATCGCGGCAGTGTGCAATATCGAGCCCGCAACCCTTACTTCTGTTTTGCTCGGTATGGAAAATAAGAACCTGATTGTCCGTAAAATGCTTGACGGAAACCGTCGCAGTCTGTATGTCTATCTGACAGAAACAGGCAAAGCGCTTGCCGAGCGCGTGGCAGATGAATTTGTTAAAATCGAAACCAATGCATTTTTCGGATTTACGGATCAGGAAAAGGAAATGTTCATTGAATTTTTAAGCAAAGTAAACAAAAATATGAATCACAAAGGAGATGTTACAAATGACAAAAATTGAAACAACGAAACGTTATATACTGTTCATTATAAGCCTGTTTTTTTCCGCTTTAGGGGTGGCGTTTACAAAACACGGAGAGCTTGGCGTATCGCCGATTTCCTCGGTTGCAAATGTGATGAGTTGTAAATTTGACGCGCTTTCACTGGGAACGTGGCTGATTATTTGGAACTGCATCCTGATTGTGGGGCAGATCGTAATTCTTCTGCAAACGGCTCTACCC
>JAIEDW010000318.1 GCA_029067805.1 Lachnospiraceae bacterium | reverse complement strand
GATGTTTTCCGCGTCGCAAATCAGCCTTACTGTGGGTAAATATAAGTCTTGAAAAAGACTTTAACAGCAATCCTAAATTGGTCATATGCAGGTTCGAATCCTGCTCCGGTAAGGCTGCCAAAGAAAAAATCTTGGAGGTGTATTATGATGAATTTTATGGAACAGTTACATGCAACTTTGATCAATCGGAAAAAGGTGACGGAAAACGGAGCGGTCGGTTATGAAACAACAGGCAAGGCTCTCGTGGATTTGAATTTTGCCGTTGCATCCCTTAGGAATGAGAAAGAAGCACAGATTATCAAGCGATTCATTCCCGCATTTTATGAGGACAGAGTGCTCGCGATGAAGTGGCTTTTTTTCCTGAGAGATGTAAGAGGCGGACTGGGTGAAAGACGATCTTTTCGCATTATTATGCGGTATCTCGCTGCAAGTTTCCCCGATATGGTAGAAAATTTAGTTGCAATCATGGCAGATTATGGTCGTTTCGACGATTTGCTGTGTCTGCTTGACACACCGGTTGAGGAAACGGTTCTGACAGTATTAAAGACGCAGTTAGAAAACGATGTTAAAAATTTAACGACATCCAAAAATATTTCGCTCTGCGCAAAGTGGATGCCAAGCAATAATGCCTCATCCGAAGCCTCTAAGAGCGCAGCCGCAAAATTACAGCGTTTCATGGGACTAACCGCAAAGGAATATCGGAAAATGCTAGCATTGCTCAGGGCGCACCTGAATGTGACAGAAGTTTACATGAGCGATAACCGCTGGGCGCAAATTTCCTACACGGGCGTGGCATCTAGGGCAAATATTCTTTATAGAAACGCCTTTTTACTCCATGATGAGGAGCGCAGAAAAAAGTATCTTGAACGGGTTCGGGAAAACAAAGCAGTTATCCATGCCGGCGTACTGATGCCGCATGAAATCGTTAGCCAGTATACCATGCGCTCGGGTTGGCAGCTTGGCATCAAGGCAGAAGATGCCGCATTGGAGGCTCTTTGGGAAAATCTTCCGGATACAGTCGAGAAGGCGCAAAATGTGCTTTGCGTCGTTGACGGCTCTGGCAGTATGCTGTGTCCCGTCGGCAACGGCAACACAACGGCTCTCCATGTATCGAATGCGCTTGGCGTTTATTTTGCAGAGCGTTTGAGCGGTGCGTATCACAATCAATTTATCACGTTTTCCAGCAGTCCGCGGTATGTGAATTTGTCAGTTTGTAAGACGTTGAAGGAAAAATTGGAGTTGGCATTCTCTCATAATGACTGTAGCAATACGAATCTTGAGGCGACCTTTGACCTTATCTTGCAGACCGCGATAAACGGTCATTTAAAGCAAAAAGACCTTCCGCAGACTGTCTTGATTATTTCGGATATGGAGTTTGACTGTGCAACAGGAAACTGTAATACAGATACGCTCTTTGATACGATCAAGAAGCGGTTTGCAAGATATGGTTATCAGATGCCGAAGTTAGTATTTTGGAATGTCAACAGCAGAACAAATGTGATTCC
>JAIEDW010000317.1 GCA_029067805.1 Lachnospiraceae bacterium | reverse complement strand
AATAAATATTAACTATTTCTGGCCACATATCACTAATTACTCCATATAGTAATAATTGTAACATTGGTATTGTACACATCATTATAAAGAATGATTTTACCGAATCCTTCCATGTATCAGCGACTTTCATTCTTGTATATACATATAAATATGCATATAATAATAGTTTACCATAACTTATGTTTTTTGCCACAAACACAATCACTACATAACAAACTAAACAAAGCAACTCTTGCCAATTAATCTTTATCCTCTTTCCCGCCGCTTTATGTATGCAAAGTATGATTCCCACATACTCCGTAATTATTTGCACAGCAATCCCAATCATAACTCATCAAAAAATCCTTTCTTCATCTTCCCGCCAATCTTGACCATTTTCCCGTTCTTAAGCTTCACAACCAGATTCGCCTTATCCACATATTCAATAAACATCCTGTTCAAAACAACATTTCTGCTGCACTGAATAAAATACTTTCTCGGCAATTCTGTCATAATCTGCTTTAGCGACAGATAATTGAGCGCGATTGTTTCATCAAGCGTATAAATCGTAATATTGCGTAAAGATATTTCCAGATAAATGATCCTGTCAACGTTCAATGCATAAAGCACACCGTCTTTCCGATAATAAAATACTTCCTTCTCCCGACCGTCACTAAGCGGTGCCTTGAGCGCGGCATTGATAACCTTCCCGACTTTTTCTATATTAAAAGGCTTTTCGATATAGTCAAAACAGTGCAGATTGTGAAACGCATTCATCGCCTCATCCACAAGACTGGTGATAAAAATGACGGGTGTAAATTCATAACGCTTCATTTTCCGAAGCTCCTCAACAATCACGATCCCCGAAACGTCATGAGCGTCCTTACCGTTCAGCACAATATCGACCAGAAAAAGATCTATTTCTTCCTCATGCGCATATTTATAAGCATCCGCGCTGTTGTCAACGCAAAAAACAGCGCCGGCAGTATCACATTTTCGTGTCAATTCCGCCAGCGCTTCCCTACATTCTTTATTGTCTTCGATAATCAGTACATTTCTCTTCATATTTCACAACTCATATCCCAAGCTACCCGATCTCCTGTTCAAGATCATGAAACAGCCCGCTGTGGAAGAACTCATCCAACGGTATATTCAATCCATCACAGATTACTTTAATTGTAACAATTCCTGTATTCTTACTATTGCCGTTCATAATGTTTTTCAATGTTGACGGCGGCATCCCCGCATTGTACGCTAACTGGGATATTTTCATGTTCCTTTCATCACATAATTTTTTGATTCTGCACACTACTGCCTCTTGTGTCTTCAATTGCCCTTCACCTCTATATGAAATAATTTCTCATACAAGTTTCGCGATCTGCTCGCTATCTTTTTGTATTATCTCATATTACAAGATTTCTATTAGGCAACCGGTTCTTATATGGTCTTTGACACATTTTTATACTTTTTTCGACATTTTACGCCATGACTTCCTCACTCTTAAGCGCCTTACGGGAAACGATCAAAAACGTAACTGCATGTATAAAAAACGTGATCGTCCATGTCACAGGATAAGAAATATAAATCGTCCTCATACTGTGATACTGCGGCATCTGAAATATCGTTGCAATCCACAAGAGCCGCAGTCCGCACGCACCGATCAGCGACACAACCATCGGCACGACGGAGTAGCCAATCCCTCGCAATGCTCCTACGAACACATCCATCATACCACACAACGCATAAAGTGTACAGATTACTTGCATTCGTCCCAATCCCGCCGCGACCACGTCCGCACTTGGCGAATAAATGCCAAGAAGCGATTTCCCGAAAAACAGTGCAAGATTTCCGAGCAAAACTCCCGTAATGATAACGTAAAGCTCTCCTGCAAACAATATTTTATAAATCCGTTTGTATTCCCGCGCACCGTAATTCTGACTGGTAAAGGAAATGGTCGCCTGATAAAATGCATTCATCGCCATATAGACAAAGCCTTCAATGTTTGCCGCCGCCGAATTCCCAGCGACTGCGACTGCTCCAAAGGAGTTGACTGCCGATTGAATGACTACATTGGAAAGCGAAAACACCATTCCCTGAAATCCCGCGGGCAGACCGATACGGACAATCCTTGCAAATTTTTCTCCGTTGATCTTCAATTCTTTCAGATCCAGATGAATTCCGCCCTGTTCCTTCATCAGACATCGTATCACCAGAAACGCGGAAATCGTCTGCGAAATTGCGGTTGCCGCAGCCACACCTGCCACACCCATATGACAGGTGATCACGAAAAAGAGATTCAAAATGACATTGATAATTCCCGCACCCAACAAATAATAGAGCGGTCTTTGTGTATCGCCGACGGCACGCAAAATTGCGCTTCCAAAATTATATACCATTGTTGATGTCATTCCGAGAAAATAAATCCGCAGATAGATTACGGCAAGATTTAACACTTCCTCCGGCGCCTGCATCAGTTCCAGGAGCGGTTTTGCTCCGGCAATTCCGATCACGGTCAGGATCAGACCGCTGCAAATACTCAAAAGGATCGATGTATGAACGGTTTCCTTTAAATCCTTCTCCTTTTTACCGCCGTAATACTGTGCTGTCAGCACGTTCGTTCCGATGGAAAGACCGACAAACACATTCGTGAGCAGATTGATCAACGAACTATTGGAACCGACTGCCGCAAGCGCGTTATCGCCCGCAAAGCGTCCCACCACCACAATATCCGCCGCGTTAAACAACAACTGTAAAATGCTTGAACACATCAGCGGTATCGCAAAAAGCAGCATTTTTTGAAATACGGAACCGCTGCACATATCAATTTCATATTTCTTGTTCAAAACGTTTCATCTCCTCTTTTATACACTTTCCTCCCGATTGTCACCTTGTTTCCCGGAACGCCAAATCGGATTTCGCAAAGTCATAACAATCAACGGAATCACCATCAAAGCCCAAATCACCGGCTCTGTCCAGATAATTCCCCAATATCCAAACATCCGCACAAACACAAAGGTAAACACCAGTTTTCCCACAAGTTCAATGAAGCTTGAGAAAATCGGCGTCCTGTAATCACCAAAGCCTTGCATGGAATTGCGCAAAATCACGATAAACACGACGATAATTAAAAAGGACATATCCACTTTCAAGTAGGTCGCACCCCAGTAAATGATTTCCTCATTTTTTGTACTTGCAAGAAACGCGATCAGATAGGGTGAAACTGTGTGTGCAAGGACAAAGATGATCGCAATCCAGATGCTTCCCAAAATCAACGCATCTTTCATACCTTTGCGGATTCGGTCATACTTTCCCGCACCGTAATTCTGACCACAGTAAGTTGCCATCGAGGCTCCTAGAACACTCACCGGAAGCACCCAAATATCAAACACCTTGCGCGCCGACGTGTGCGCTACAATGATATTCGTCCCAAGCTGGTTGATACCGCTTTGCAATACCAGCGTTCCAAAATTGACAATGCTTGTCATCAGACCCATCGAAAGTCCGCTCTCGTACATTGCAAAAATCTGCTTTCTTGTGAGTATAAAATCGGCCTTTGAAACATGCAAAATCGGAAAGCCTTTGTATATTCGAATCAGGCACAAGACAACAGACACCAGCTGTGACAATACAGTTGCCACTGCCGCCCCTTTTACCCCCATGTCCAGTCCGAAGATAAAAGCATAGTCCAAAATAACGTTTAACACTGACGCAACAACCAAGAAAATAAGCGGCGTAAACGAATCTCCGATTGCCCGAAGCATATTTGCGCAAAGGTTGTAGGCAAGCGTAATAAACATTCCCCACACAAGAATGCATATGTATGTATATGCCATGTCAAGCTGTTCGTTCGGCACATTTAAGAGGATTAAGATTGGCTTTAAAAACAACGCGACTGCAACAATGATTACTGCTGCCGTGGCAAATCCTAAAAGAATAGAACCTGCCACATTTTGTTTTAATCCTTTCTCATCGCCACTTCCAAAATATCTTGAAGTGATAACGCTAAAACCAAGACTTAGTCCGTTAAAAAAACCTATAAGCAGCGTATAGAGCGATGACACGGCGCCCACAGCCGCAAGCGCGTCCTCGCCCAGGATACTTCCCACAATTTTTGTATCAACAAGATTATATAAAATTTGAAAAAGATTTCCCAGAAACACAGGGATTGCAAACAGTAAAATCAGCTTTAACGGTCTGCCCTGCGTTAAATTGATTGCGGTTTTTGATGTTTTCATACTATCTCCTAAGTCCTTTTGGATAGTGGTTTTTCATAATCTGCCCTGCAAGCTTTCCCCAGCCAATACTGTAACCATTACAGGTCATCAGATACCAGCCCTTTTCTCCTTCATAAGTCAAGGTCTGTCCGTTTAGGTAAGCATTTATGACATTCGTGTCACTTTCTTTTCCATCGGGGCAAAGCTCCATATGATACTCCACCTCATCTTTTTTGAGTGCCAGCGCCAGTGCATGTGACGGCTCAAAACGGTTTTTCTTCAGCGTCCCGAGATGTAATCCCGCACGCAATACCTTTAACTTGTGGATAGAAGGCATCCCTTGCGGCATCAAATATAACTGCTCTCCAAACCGAAGAAGGCGCTCATCCTTCTCCTCCAAAAGATTTCTTTTCAAATAGTCCTTCTGAAACACAAGAAACTCTTTCGCTTCTTTTGCGGGAATGCCCTTTTGCAATCCGTTTTGCAAGAATCCTTGATAACCGTTTGGCACTTCACCGGCTTTCTGCAACACTGCCAGATAATGCCCCTCTCCATCTATCAAATGCGGGAACAGTCTAATGGTATCCTCAATATTTTCTGCCTTCAAATCTCCCATCCACTCCGGTCTGCCGCCGCTCATTCCTTCGTACTTGTCAATCCGAACAATCTCATACTCCGGATGGCGGTCAAGAAATCTCGCCACACTGCCCTCATTTTCTTCCGGTGCAAAGGTACAGGTGGAATACACAAGCCTTCCTCCCGGACGCAGCATCAAGTCGGCGCAGTCCAAAATCTCATCCTGTCTGTCCGCACAAAGTCGTACATTTTCAAGACTCCACTCGCTGCACGACTCCTCGTTTTTTCGAAACATTCCCTCGCCCGAACAGGGAGCGTCAACGAGGATGCGGTCAAAATATTCTCCGAATACTTCCGACAGACGCTTTGGTGTTTCATTCGTAACAAGCGCGTTCTGAATACCCATCCGCTCTATATTCTCGGAAAGAATTTTTGCCCGCGCGGCATGAATTTCATTGCACACAAGAATCCCTTCATTATTCATATAGGAAGCAATCTGTGTACTTTTTCCTCCGGGAGCCGCGCAGAGATCAAGGATTTTTTCGTTGGGTTTTGCCTCCAAATATGACACAGGTGTCATTGCGCTTGGCTCTTGTATGTAGTAAACACCCGCTTCGTGAAAGGGGTGCTTTCCAAACGGCATATCCTCATTATAATAAAAGCCTCTGTTCTCCCACGGTACGCACCGTATCTTAGTCTTATCAAAAAACGGCGCTTTTTCCAGAAATTCCTCCACGCTTCCTTTTAGTGTGTTGACACGCAGCGCCTGATATTTAGGTTTCTCATAACTATGCACGAAAGCAGGATACGCACTTCCAAGCATATCCTGCATTCTCTCTTCAAAGTCTCTGGGTAAGTTGATCATAACACAAGCCCTTTATTTTCTTCACAGCCAAGAAGAATGTTCAAACATTGCACCGCAGCTCCCGACGCACCCTTTCCAAGGTTATCAAAACGCGTGCTCACCAGTATTCTGTCCTCATTTCCCGTTATATAAATCTCAATACCGTCCCAACCGGAACAGGTATTTCCCGCCAAAAATCCGTTGTACTCCGTTTCTTTTCCATACGGCATTACCTTGATAAACTGCTCACCCTTATAATAGGCATCAAACAGTTCATGGACTTTTTCGGGTGTCGGCTTTCCGTTTAACATATCCGCGTAAAACTGTAATGTCACGACCATACCGCTGTAATAGTCACAGATTAGCGGCGAGAACAACGGCGTTCTTGCAAGTCCCGTAATTTTCTGCATTTCCTTTAAATGTTTATGATTTTGGGTAAGCGCATATTCTCTCGGCGCATCCAGCTCCTTGTCCCGCTCGTCCGCCTCGTAGACCGCGATTGTCTTTTTTCCCGCTCCGCTGTATCCGGACATTGCAAATGCCGCCACAGGATAATCCTTAGGAAGCATTCCTTGCGCGATCATGGGATAAGCGATTGTGATAAAGCCTGTCGCATAGCAGCCGGGAACTGCAATCCGCTTTCCGTTTTTAATTGCTTCCCTATGCTTCGGCGACAACTCCGGATAACCGTATGCCCAGCCTTCCTCCGTGCGGTGTGCCGTGGACGTGTCAATAATGATGGTGTTTTCATTTTCCACCATCGCTACCGCATCCCTTGCCGCCGCGTCGGGCAGACACAGAAATGTGATGTCGGAAGCATTGATATATTTTTTAATTTCGTCGGGGTCTTTTCGAAGTTCCGACGGAATCTTCAAGATTTCAATATCATCGCGTCCCTCAAAACGCTCAAAAATGCGAAGTCCCGTAGTACCCTCGCTTCCGTCGATAAAAACTTTTTTCATCCGTTTTCTCCTCATTTTCGTGTTTATCATTCATATCCTTAATGATATGACGAAGCGTGTAAAATGTCAATTTATTTATGCATTTAAAACGGCTGACACATTTTCCGCAGTGTCAGCCGTTTTAACACGAAATAGCACAATTTCTTTAATCAAAATCAAACTTCGTAAACCGTTTCGCCATATCCCGATAACGGAACCTTACCATTTCATTTTTCTCGAGCACGTCCGCTTCCTTGCCTGTGTACTGGCAGCGCATGCAGTAGAACTCGTCCTTTTCTTTATCGTAAAACATATCAATATCCAAATCTCTCATAAAGCATGAGGGACATCTGTAATTTAATTTGCCTTTTCTACCTTGAGACATGTCGCAAATACCTCCTTATTCTTGAGCTTGGTTGAATAACCTAATGTGAGCATCGGTGAGAATGCATAACCCTCCTTCACATAGCCTGTAAAATCCTTTCCGCAGGCTGTGAGCGATACCTTCGTTTCGATAGGAGGAATGACTGCCGACACTTCCTTTGCACCCGCAAGGCTCTCTTCTCTGCACTTGTACGCATAATCAATCGTCTTTGTTTCGTTATCGCCCACACAGCGCAGCGTAATGCCGTTCATATCCTCGGAATACTCTGTCGTACCGTAGCAACACACGATGTACTCGTTGATCTCTACCTCTGCATCGGGATTTGACATCTCTAAGATATTTCGCTCAATCTTAATGTCAGAGCTTCCTTCCGCAAAAATAATCTTAGACTGTAATTTGATCGTCAGATCATAAAACTCAATATCAACCGGATCCAGTGTTAAGATACGTGTTTTGCCCTGTCCATTTGCGTTCGGCTCCTCTGAGAAATGTGCCTTTGTACGACATAAGCAAAGATCAACTTCCTCGCCGTTATAGCAGACTTTCGCGCTTCTTATTGTGCCCTCACCCGCGTAATGCGTAAAGTAACCTGCTCTGTATTTCTCCTGAATCAGGAACGGATAAGACGCGTCCCAAACGTGCTTTGTTCCAATACCGGTCGGCCACTCGAGCTTTGCCGCGTAAGGACGAAGATCCACGATTGCGCCGCCCTGATCCATATTGACGCACGCTCTCATAAACGGATCGCAGTACCAGAAAAGCTGTTTTTCCGAACC
>JAIEDW010000316.1 GCA_029067805.1 Lachnospiraceae bacterium | reverse complement strand
TGGTTTGATCCGGAAGGTGAAGAGGCTGCAGCGAGACAGCTCGTGGATATAGGGTGTGATGTGCTTGCGCAGCATTGTGATACATCCTATCCGCAGACTGTGGCTGATGAGAACGGTGTGTATGGGATTGGCTATAACTCCGATATGAGTAAAGAAGCTCCAAATGCATGTCTGTGCAGTGTAATCTGGAATTGGAGCGCTTATTATACTTCCGCGGTCCAGAGTATCATTGATGGCACCTGGGATGGCAGTAATTATTTTGGCGGAATGGCAGAAAATCTGTTAGGGATTACGGAACTTGCCGATTTCTGTGCGGAAGGAACGCAGGAAAAGGTTGATGAGGCAAAAGCGAAGATTCTGTCGGGCGAGTTTGGCGTGTTCGACGGTGTGATTGAGACAAATACCGGAGATACAGTAGGCGAGGAAGGTAAAACCCTGGATGATGCGACGATAACAGGTGGTATTAATTGGTATTTCAAAACGGTGAAGGTAGTAGAATAGGAGGAATGGCTATGAGCTTAAAAAAGAAAATTCTGGCAACGGCAATTTTTCCCATATTGATTCTGGGGCTATTATCCATGCTTCTGACATTAACGGTCGTTAAGAATGCCATGGTGAATGAAATCCGGGACGCGCTTAAGGGAACTGCCGCAGCAACACTGGCAGCCTACGACCAAAATACGGGTGATTACATAGAAAGCACAAACGGAGATATCTGGAAAGGCGGCTATAATATTTCGCGTTCCGAAAGTCTTGTGGACAAGATCAAGGATAATTCCGGAATGGATGTTACGTTTTTTTACGGTGATAAGAGGATTATGACTTCCGCACTTGATAAGAACGGTGACCGGATTCTAGGTTCCCCTGCGGGAGAAAAAATTGTTGAAAAAGTATTACAGGGAGAGGAAGAGTATTTCAGTAAAGCAGTTTCTCTTGACGGTGTGCTTACATATGGCTATTATATGCCGGTTTATCAAAATGGCACAACGACAAATCCGGTTGGCATGATTTTTGTCGGCAGCAATAAGGCGCTTCAGGACAAAACGATCAATGAAATATTAAGACTGGTCGGAATAGCGGTTTTGATTGTCATGGTGTTGTTTATTGCAGTTTC
>JAIEDW010000315.1 GCA_029067805.1 Lachnospiraceae bacterium | reverse complement strand
AGCTTGTCAACGCGGAACAAATAATTCAAAATAACGCCGAAATTATAAGACAGATCGCCGTTTGGCTCTCTCGAGTTAATGATCTCATCCGTCATCTCATAATATTCCACAATAGACGGTCTCCCATCTTCAAGACAAAGCACACCGACTTTTTCGTTTGGATCCGCTTTTCTTACTACCTTTGCGCCGCTGACACAGCCCGAGTCAAGCGTTGCGCCCACAAACACGGGATCCGCGATTCTCTGCAATACATTATCAACCGCAAAAATATTGAACCATTCAATCCCTCTTGCCTTTACATCATCCAAAACACCTGTCACAGCCATGGAATAAAACCAACCGCCGTTTCCGTTTGGAGAAAGCGAAAGTGAATCGGCTGTTTCCAGATAAAGCTTTCCGTTAAAATCAACGGACGGAGCCATCTCCTGTTTGAAAAATTTCACAAAATCTTTTGGATATCCGAAGTAATTTTTCTCCTCAAAAAATGTCGTCGTTTCCTCATGATTCTTATCGCTTGTCATCACATAAAGCGGTACAAAACAGCCTGCTTTGTTTGTGACATCAAGCAAATTGTTGATCAGACACTCAAAAATAAACAAATCCTTTGTTTTGCCAATATTGTATTTTCCCTTAGG
Organism: Lachnospiraceae bacterium; assembly: GCA_029067805.1. Classification (GTDB taxonomy): domain Bacteria; phylum Bacillota; class Clostridia; order Lachnospirales; family Lachnospiraceae; genus COE1. Next base: position 4,808 of record JAIEDW010000315.1, on the reverse strand, counting down.
TCCGTCGGAGCCAAGTCTTGTCCCCTGTCCGCCCGCCAAAAGCACAGCGCCTATTTTTCCGGCTTTTATCGCATCGATTCCTGCTTTCTCATAGCTTGCTTTCTTTTTTTCTATCTCGGATACCTCAATTGCCGAAAGCGGTTCCAATTTTCCCCGTTTCTGCGCAAGCTCTTTATGTCCCGCCATCGCCACGATCGACCAATCAATACGCTCAATCTGCGCAGCCAGCTTTTCTTTTCCTTTATCGTCCAATTTTTTATACGCTTCAAATATATGCTCTTGACCATGCTCTGTTAAAGTTTCAAAAATCTCTTTCTCTGTCATCATTTCTATCTACCTTTCTCTTTTCACTCTTTCTATGCGTAATGTAACACATTTTATATGTTATTGTAAACGTTTTTTTCATTTATTTTCACTCTGTTATAGACAAAATTTAAAAATAATTGTAGAATATATGTAATGCATTAAAAATGGTTTAAGGAATATACATAAATAGACACTTGTTTTCGCAGATTCCATTTTACAAACTTATTCCAGAGGAGGAACGAAAATGGCAAAAAATGTTTTGATTGTTGATGATGCGGCTTTCATGAGAATGATGATTAAGGACATTTTAACCAAGAACGGTTACAATGTTGCCAGTGAAGCCGAAAACGGAAAAATAGCCGTAGATAAATATAACGAAACAAAGCCGGATCTCGTGCTGATGGACATCACTATGCCGGAAATGGACGGAATACAGGCGTTGAAAGCAATTAAGGGCAATGACCCGAATGCAAGTGTTATCATGTGTTCGGCAATGGGACAACAGGCAATGGTTATTGAAGCAATTCAATCCGGCGCGAAAGATTTTATCGTAAAACCGTTCCAAGCGGACCGCGTTCTTGAGGCAATAAAAAAAGTAATCGGATAAAAAAGTAATCAATAATAGAAAAACGCAAGCTGTCGAGCTTGCGTTTTATTTATGCACAGGGGCATCTATTTCTCCTACTCCATTTACAGTAACGGCGAAACAATACGCAGCGCTTGTTGAATAAACTTATTTCCGATCGGACGTTTTGACCATCGGATCAAATCCATCGCGTCACACACTTTGAGCGTCTGCAGAAAATCTTTTTTCATTTCCTCTATCGCATCCATCTCACTTAAAAATACACCGCATTCATAATGCAGATAAAAACTTCTGTAATCCGTGTTGATTGTTCCGCAAATCGCGCACTCATCATCTACGATCACATTTTTTGCGTGAATAAATCCGGGAGTATACTCATAAATCTGCACACCCGCCTCCATAAGCTTCCCGTAATTTGAAACATTCACCATATAAACATACCACTTATCGTAGATTTTCGGCACTATGATGCGAACGTCCACGCCGCTCTCCGCCGCGCTTGTGAGATCCTCAAGCATTTTACGGTCAAGCACAAGGTACGGCGTCGTGATATAGATATAATCCCTCGCCTTGTTGATCATACGCGTATACGCGCCCTCCGTCGGGTTATGCGGATTTCTGTGCGGACCGCCCATAAACGGCTGTACATAGCCCTCTTCCTTAACGTTAACTTCCGGTTTATATGCTTCATCATCTATCTGTGCGTTTTTATTTGAAATGCGCCACATATCAAGGAAAAAACAGGTAAAACTGTAAACGCCTTCGCCATAAAGACGCATACCTGAGTCTTTCCAATGTCCGAACCGTTCAATATAGTTGGCGTATTCATCCGCAAGATTAAAACCGCCTGTATATGCAATATTTCCGTCTATCACGGTAATCTTCTGATGATTTCTGTAATTAAACGACATTCTCGCCATATCTTTGTGTATCGGATTAAAAATGCACATCTCAAATCCGCGGTTTTTCATCTCTTTTCGAAATGCGTACGTATTGATTTTAAGCGTTCCAAAATCATCAAACAACAGTTTGACTTCAACACCTTCTTTTACCTTCTGTGTAAGCGCATCCAGAATATCGTCCCAGATTTTTCCTTCCGAAATGATAAAATATTCCATGAAAATAAATTTCTTCGCGTTTTTGATATCCTCAAGCAGCGCTGACAACACTTTTTCTCCAACTTCGTAATAAGTAGCTTTTGTATTTTTATATATCGGGAAACCCTCTTTGCGCAGATAACGACTGATCTGAACCTTATTTGGATGATCAATCTCCAAATCTTCGGCGGCTTTTTCATCGTGCATCAGCCGCTCGGTCCTTTGCATTTCAATTTTTCTAAAACGCTTAAAATAGCGTGAATTTTTGCGATTTCTGCCCCACATGGAATACAAAAACAAACCCGCAACGGGAATCACAAGAATGATAATAATCCAAGTTATTTTGTAAGACTCCGCATTATTTACCAACTCAAAAACAATAACAATGCTGATAATCTCCAAGATAAAATATAATACCGCCGCGTATTGACTTAAATACATGGCAAGAAATATCATGATCCCTATTTGAAGGAAAAACGCGATTCCTACGGTAAATCCACGGATAATGCCGTAATATTTGCTTTTAATGATTCCCATTCAATGCCTTCTCCTGTAATCGTTATTCTTAACTATTATATAATAATTCAATAATTTTTCAATTATATATATATTAAATAAATTTTTTTTGATATGATTAAAACGTGCTTAATGCCATATAAGCTTTACTATACAAGAAACGGGGATTTCCATGCAAAACACCATCGATAAAAAACTTTTCTCCGAAGCCTGTTACAAAATGATCGGAAAACTACAAGGACAAAACGGCATCGGAACTTTACGGGAAAAAACAGTGCACAGTGTTTTAAAATATTATTATGCGCCCGATTCGTCATATCATGAAGTAAAAATCGGACCATATGTGGCAGATATCTGTGTAGACGGCGAAATTTTTGAAGTACAGACCCGAAACTTTAATACGATGCGAAACAAGTTGCAGCATTTTTTACAGGAGCACGATGTCACGATCATTTATCCTGTCGCGCATATCAAATGGATTTCCTGGCTGAACATGGAAACGGGCGAGCTTTCCCCGAAACGAAAGTCACCGAAAACAGGCACATTATATCAGATTATACCGGAACTTTATAAAATAAAGATGTTTATCGCAAATCCCAGACTGCATTTTATCATATCTCTGATCGATGTGGAGGAAACGCGTTATCTAAACGGTTGGAGTTACAACAAAAAAAGAGGTTCCTCCCGCATGGACGGAATACCCGTTGATATTTTTGATGAAGTGCGCATTGATACAATATCTGATTATCTGAAATTTTTGCCGGATACGCTTCCCGAAAAATTTACGTCAAAGGATTTGGGCAAAACCGCAAAAATTCCGCAAAAAAAGGCAAGCACTCTTTTAAATGTTTTACTGGAAACAGGTGTAATCAAACGAATCGGAAAAAAGGGACACGGATACCTTTATCAGAAAGCATAACAAGCCAAATGCATCAAATATTGCATTTGGCTTGTCTTATCGTAGGGGATATTGTCGACTTTAGTGGTTTTTTACAGCTGCTGCAAGGATTTCTGCACATGTTTCGATTCCGAGCGTAGCGGAATTTAAACTAATCTGGAAAAATTCTTTCGAACCCCACTTACTGCCAGTGTGGCTTGTAAAGAAATCCGCTCTCTTTTTATCAACACGTTTCAACTCCGCCTCTACCTTTTCCATCGGTATTTTTTCTTTATTTCTTGCTCTTTGCAGTCTGTAAGCGTCATCCGCATAGATAAATACTCTCAGGCACTCTTCCTCCTTCAAAATATCTCCAGCGCAGCGTCCGACAAAGATACAGTTCTGATCTTTTGCAACGTCCAAAATTACTTCTCGCTCTGCATGAAAAATCTGCTCCGAAAGAGGCATGTTTTTCTTTTTACTCAATCCGCCGAGCGCTGTCTGTGACAGATTAAACAAAGGATTCGTTGATGCCGTTTCTTCCAAATCCGAGATATAGATTGCGGGTAATTCAAGACGATTTGCGGTTTCAACAAGAACCTCATGGTCATAAAGCTTATACCCTAACTTTTTCGCAAGGATATTTGCAACCTCCTGTCCACCGCTGCAATATTGACGTTCGATTGCTACATAACGATACATAAACATTCCTCCTTTTCGTTACAATTTTATATAAATTTTAAACAGGTTCATTTGGACTTTCTTCTTCTTCGATTTCTTCAATCTCATCAAACTCCTGTGTTCCGTCCGATGGTCGCTGCCTTACTTTTGCAACTTTCGCAACAGTCACGCCTTCGTCAAGATTAATCATCTTCACACCGGATGTATTTCTCTTATAAATTGAGATATCCTCCACAGGAATCTGGATAATCACGCCTTCCGTTGTAATCATCATGACTTCACTGTCATCTTTTACAGCTTTGACACCAACAACATTTCCCGTCTTTTCTGCAATACGATAGCATCTGATTCCCTTACCGCCACGTTTTTGCACGGTAAATTCATCAATGTTTGTCCGCTTGCCCATACCCATCTCGGATACAATCAAAAGCCGTTCACCCTGTGTATTCAACTGCATACCGACAACTTCATCGCCATCATCAAGGTTCATACCGATAACGCCCATCGCGCCTCTGCCCATGGAGCGAACATCTGTTTCTTTAAAGCGGATACACATACCGTACTTCGTAACGAGGAAAATTTCCGAATTTTCATCGGTAATTTTGACTTCGATCAACTCATCATCATCGCGCAATGTAATTGCCGCAAGTCCTGATTTTCTCACATTCGAAAATTCCATAATCGGTGTCTTTTTCGCGATACCCTTTTTCGTGATCATAAACAGATGTTTTCCATCCTCATAATC
>JAIEDW010000314.1 GCA_029067805.1 Lachnospiraceae bacterium | reverse complement strand
TATGCGTTTGATACGGCTTTGAAGGCTTTTTCGTGGGTCGGAGCAAACATGGAGCAGGTGGCAAAGGCGCTCTCGATTTTGGCAGAGAAAGCGGGCATTAACGGAATGATTGGCGGTCAGGTGGCGGATATTGAGGCGGAGGGACTTGGAGACAAGGTCACGCTCTCACAGTTGCTTTATATCCATGAGCACAAGACAGCGGCGCTCATACAGGCATCAATGATGATCGGCGCGGCGCTTGCGGGCGCGGATGATGATGCGCTTGCAACGATAGAACAGGCGGCATACGAAATCGGCATCGCGTTTCAGATACAGGATGATATACTGGATGTTACAAGTACCTTTGAAGAGCTTGGAAAACCAATCGGAAGTGACGCGAAAAATGATAAAATAACATACGTCACATTAAAAGGAATAGAGGAGGCGTCACGCGAGCAGAAGGAACGCTCTAATCATGCAATAGAGCTGTTAAATTCATTAAATAACAGGGGATACAAAAATGAGTTTTTAACGGATTTGGTGAAAAGTCTGATTACGCGTTTGAAATAGAAAGGGAGTTGTTGCTGCATGATACTGGAAACGATAGAAAAGGAAAATGATATCAAGAATGTAGACCCGCAAGACCTTAATCTCTTGGCGGAGGAAATCAGAGATTTTTTGATCCACAAGATCAGCGTCACTGGCGGTCACTTAGGTTCCAATCTGGGCGCAGTGGAGCTTACGATGGCGCTGCATCTGAGTTTAAATCTGCCAAAGGACAAAATTGTGTGGGACGTGGGGCATCAGTCTTATACGCATAAGTTGCTGACAGGCAGACGTGCGGGTTTTGAACATCTTAGAAAGTACGGCGGAATGAGCGGATTTCCCAAGAGAAAGGAGAGCGAGTGCGACTGTTTTGACACAGGGCACAGCTCCACCTCCGTTTCGGCGGGACTTGGGCTTGTTAAAGCGAGAGATTTAAGGGGCGAGGACAGTACGATCGTTTCCGTTATCGGCGACGGTTCGCTCACGGGCGGAATGGCATACGAGGCATTAAATAACGCGGCGCGGATTAAATCAAATTACATAATTGTGTTAAACGACAACAATATGTCCATCTCAGAAAATGTTGGCGGTATGTCAAAATATCTGAACAATATCAGAACGGCGGATAAGTATCTTGATATCAAAGAGGGTGTTTACAATTCGCTGATGGACAGAAAGCTTGACCCGCTTGTGGAACGCATCAGGCGGGCAAAAAGCTCTGTAAAGCAGCTTGTGATCCCCGGAATGTTTTTTGAGGATATGGGAATCACTTATCTCGGGCCGGTTGACGGGCACAATATCAATGCGTTGTTAAAAGTGTTCCGCGAGGCAAAGCGGTGTAAATCGGCTGTGATCGTGCATGTGATTACACAGAAGGGCAAAGGCTTTTTGCCGGCGGAAAAGCATCCCGCAAGATTTCACGGCGCGGAACCGTTTGATGTGGAAACGGGTCTGCCCTTAAAGCCAAAGACAAAGTCAAATTATACGGACGTGTTCTCTACCGTGATGTGCAAGCTTGGCGACAGGGATCCCGATATCGTTGCGATTACGGCGGCAATGCCGGACGGAACAGGATTGAAACGGTTTCGCAACCTGTATCCCGACCGCTTTTTCGATGTAGGAATTGCGGAGGAACATGCTGTCACTTTTGCGGCAGGGCTTGCGGCGGGTGGCATGAAGCCCGTGGTGGCAATTTATTCTTCTTTCTTGCAGCGCGCTTACGACCAGATCCTCCATGATGTCTGTATTCAGAATCTTCCCGTAGTGTTCGCAATCGACAGGGCGGGACTTGTGGGAAGTGACGGGGAAACGCATCAGGGCATCTTTGATCTGTCGTATCTTTCGTCGATACCGAATATGCATATTATGGCGCCGAAAAATAAGTGGGAGCTTTCGGATATGCTCAAATTTGCGATAAAATTTGGCGGTCCGATCGCATTGCGCTATCCGCGCGGGGAAGCATATGACGAACTGAAAGAATTTCGGGACCCGATCGTACTCGGAAAGGCGGAGTGGCTTGTTAAGGACGGACAAGTGGCGTTGCTTGCGGTCGGAAGCATGGTAAAGACAGCGTTTCATGTGTGGAACGCGCTGGTAGAAAAGGGTTACGGATGCAGCATCATCAATGCGCGTTTTGTAAAACCGATTGATACGGACATCATAGATGAAGCGGTAAAGGATCACATGCTGATCGTTACCATGGAGGAAAATGTGGCAAGCGGCGGCTTCGGTGAGAAGGTGCGCGATTACCTTGGCAGCGTAAAGAGCGATGTGAAGCTGTTAAACATTACGATTCCCGACGAGTATGTAGAGCACGGAAATGTGGATATTTTGCGCACGGAGGTCGGGATTGACGCCAAAACGATAACAGATAAAATACTGCGAGGATTAGAATGAAAGAGCGTTTGGATGTACTGCTTGTGAAACAAGGCTTTGCCGAGTCCCGAGAAAAAGCAAAAGCGATCATCATGTCCGGAACTGTGTATGTAAACGACCAGAAAGAGGACAAGGCGGGCGCGATGTTCGATGTGGAAAAATCAACGATCGACGTGAGAGGAAATACACTCAAGTATGTAAGCCGCGGCGGACTAAAACTTGAGAAAGCGGTCGAGCAATTCGGCGTGTCGCTTGCGGGCAAAATCTGTATGGATATCGGCGCTTCTACGGGCGGTTTTACCGATTGTATGCTGCAAAATGGCGCGGTAAAGGTTTATGCGGTCGATGTGGGGCACGGTCAGCTTGCCTGGAAACTTCGCAATGACGAACGTGTGATCTGTATGGAAAAGACCAATTTTCGCTATGTAAAGCCTGAGGATATCGAGGATGTGATTGATTTCGCGTCTGTGGACGTGTCGTTTATCTCGCTTGACAAAATCTTGGGCCCCGCATATGATCTTTTAAAACCCGAGGCGCAAATGGTATGCCTGATCAAGCCCCAGTTTGAAGCGGGCAGAGAAAAGGTTGGAAAAAAGGGCGTTGTAAGGGACCCCAAGGTACATATAGAGGTGATCGAAACGGTCATAGCCTTTACGCTTGCAAAGGGTTTTCGGCTTTTGCATTTTGATTTTTCACCAATCAGGGGACCCGAGGGAAATATTGAATATCTGATGCATATTCATAAAGCCGAGGCTGTGGCGGAGGATTTTGACGCTGTAACATATGTCAAAGAAAATTATGCATCTTTGATAAAAGAAACTGTTGAAAATGCACATAAAACTTTGGAAGGTTAGCGAACAGCTGGATACTTTTCGAAAAATGTGCTATCATTATATGCATATATACAAAAATTGTGATTGATTTATTATCACTTTATATTAGGAGCCAAAATGAGAAAATTCTATATTTATACCAATACATTAAAAGATCCGACAGGAGTACATACAAAGCACATACGCGATTATCTCCAATTAAAGGGCTGCGTTGTCAGTGATAAGATTGACGAAACTGTTGACGGTATGCTGGTGCTCGGAGGCGACGGCACGATGCTGAGAGCAGCAAAGGAATATGTGGGAAGCCATGTTCCGATGATTGGCGTTAATCTCGGTACGCTCGGTTATCTTGCTGAGGTAGAGTGGGGAGAACTTGAAAGTGCGATTGACAGTCTGATCGACGGACATTACGATATTGAGTCACGCATGATGTTAAGCGGTATTCCGGTCGTGGCGGGCGAGAGCATGATGCCGCAGACGGCGCTCAATGATATTGTTATCAGCAGAAAGGGCGCACTGCATGTCAT
>JAIEDW010000313.1 GCA_029067805.1 Lachnospiraceae bacterium | reverse complement strand
GAGTAATAATCCGCACCGATCATGTCCGCATACTCCTGCGTCAAGACCGCGCCGCCTACCATGACCTTACAGCCCGCATTGTTCTCTCTTAAGAGTTTTATCGTTTCCTCCATATAAACCACTGTGGTCGTCATCAGCGCGCTCAAACCGACAAGCTTGATATTGTTTTCCTGTACCGTCTTTAAAATCAATTCGGGCGCAACATCCTTGCCTAAATCGATCATGTCAAACCCATAGTTCTCCAGCAGTGTCTTGACAATATTCTTTCCGATATCGTGAATGTCGCCTTTAACCGTTGCAATGACAATTTTCCCCTTGCTCTCGCTATTCTTTCCCTGTTTGGACAAAGTTGCCTTAATCGCCTCAAAGGATGCCTTCGCCGCATCCGCGCTCATCAAAAGCTGCGGCAGAAACATCTTCTTCTCCTCAAAGCCTTTTCCCACAATGTCAAGCGCCGGAATCAGCATGTCATTAATAATGGAAAGCGAATCCACTTTCTTTTCCAACAGCGCTATCGTCGCCTGATGCGCACTCTCGGAAAGTCCTTTTACAATCGCGTCACTTAAACTTAGTTCACTTTGCTGTGCATTCTTTGGTGCGCTCACCACTTTATCGCTGCCGCTTTGTCCGCATTTTTCGATATAGGTCATACACTGGTCGTCCTCTCCGATCAGCGCGTTAAAGCTGTAATATGCCGACATCATCGGCTCACTGGACGGATTCACGATTCCCGCGCTCAACCCATTATTCATCGCCATCGTAAAGAACGCTGTGTTAATCTTCACCCTGTCGGGAAGTCCAAACGAGATGTTAGACACGCCTAACACAGTATGCAGTCCCATTTCATAGCGTATTCTCCGCAGCGTTTCCAGCGTCACATTTGCATTGTCCTGTCCTGTGCTTATGGTGAGCACGAGCGCGTCCATTACCAGATTCTTTTTCGGAATACCGTATTCTGCGGCAGTTTTTACAATTTTCTCGGCAATCTGCAGCCGCCCCTCTACCGTTTCCGGAATGCCGCTCTCGTCAAGGCACAGGCAGACTACTACTGCGCCGTATTTTTTCGCAATCGGAAAGACGCTCTCCATCGACTCTTTCTTGCCGTTTACGGAGTTGAGCATCGGTTTGCCATTATAATATCGAAGCCCCTTCTCCATCGCAAGCGTATCCGACGTGTCAATCTGCAAGGGCAAGTCGATGATGGCTTGAATTCCCATCACGGCTTCCTGCATCAGCACAGGCTCGTCAATCTCGGGAAGTCCCACATTCACGTCAAGAATATGCGCGCCATTTTCCTCCTGTGTCAGTCCCTCTTTGTAAAGATATTCCAAATCGTGATCGCGCAGCGCCTGTTTTAGCTTTGATTTTCCTGTCGGATTGATGCGCTCGCCGATAATCAGCGGTTTTCTTGAAAAGCGAACCGCATGGTTATATGACGAAACAACTGTTATTTTTTTATCAACAATCGGTGCGATTTGCAGATTTTTGCAATACTCCACCACTTTTTCAATGTGTTTTGGCGTCGTTCCGCAGCAGCCGCCAACTGCGCTTGCTCCCATTTCCACAAGCGTCTTTACACTGTCTGCAAACGCGTCTGGCTCTACCGTGTACATCGTCTGCCCGTTTACCACAACCGGAAGTCCCGCATTGGGATTGATGACGATCGGAAGCGAACAACACTCCGTAAGCTGCGGTAACAGATTTTTCATCTGCTCCGGTCCCAAGCCGCAGTTAAAGCCCACAGCGTCCACGCCAAGCCCCTCAAGCATCGCGGTAACGCTTTCCACGTCGCCGCCTGTCAAGAGTTTTCCGTTCTCGTCGAAAATCATCGTCACAACGACAGGAAGATTGGAATTTTCCTTCGCCGCAAGCGCTGCCGCCTTAATCTCATAGCTGTCACTCATCGTTTCGATTAAGATGAGGTCTGCTCCCGCCTTGTCCCCCGCGATTACCACTTCTTTGAACGCGTCATATGCCTCGTCAAAAGAAATTTCACCAAGAGGCTTTAAAAGCTTTCCAAGCGATCCGATATCGAGCGCACAGTACAGTTCCCGATCTTTGCAATTTCCGTCCGCGCACACTTGTGCAATCGCATCTTTTACGATTTTCACACCAGCACACACAAGCTCGTCCACGCTGTAGGTTAAATCCTTACATTTAAACCTGTTTACGCCAAAGGTATTCGCCGATATGACATGACTGCCCGCAAGCAGATATTCTCTATGAATCTGCCCGATGACTTCGGGGTGCAGGATATTCCATGTTTCGGGCACTTCGCCCGTCTTTAATCCCCGCTCCTGCAAAAGCGTACCCATTCCGCCGTCAAAAAACAGTATTTCTTTTCCGATCTTATCTCTGAAACTCATCGATATTTTATCCTTTCACATTCTATATACGATATTCACAATCCTTTTTCCCGCAGATTTTACACTTCTCGATATGACAGTTATCCGGATTGGTCGTAAACCCGATAAACGCCGTAACACTCTTTGTCGGATACATCAGAAGGCTCTGCGTGAGTGTCAGTCCAATCCTCTTTGTGCAGTCAAGCTCACGAAAAATCTCGGTCTGCGTTTCTAACGGCAGATCTCCATACCCCGGACTAAAGCGCGGTCTGATAAAAAGCGGTTTCCCACCCTTTTCTTGTGCGGTAAGCCTAATTTCCTCCTGTACAAGATTGCAGTACGCTTCGATACATGCCGCACCACACGCCTGCGCAATGGATGCCTCCGCCATATTGATGACCTCGTACTTTTGCAGAAGCTTGTCCGCCTCGATTCCCAGCGTCGCCGCCATAAGCGCAGCCGTATCACACTGCGCAAGGTTCCCCGCAAGATTTCCGCTCTTGATTTCCAAATTTCCCATAAACACACGTTCTTTATCCGTCTTGCAGTCGTAAAGCCTATAGATGTTTTTGGGACGGATTGCGTGTAACAGCTCCGAAAGCACCTTGTCCACAAGCACACGCGTGCAAAAATCGGGTTCCTTCAAGCCATACCCAAGATAACGATAGATTTCTCTTTTGTTTACCGCGTTTTCGATATCATAACGATTTTCAGCCATTTTCATAACACTCCAATGATTCAAAGTCTATCATTATGTTTCCTATAAGTCAAGGCGAAAAGCAGGCGCTTTGCCGAAGCAAAGCGCCTGCTCATTGTCTCTTCTTTCTTTAGCAGTCATTGTCATTATCGTTTTTTTCTTCACAGCCGCATGTGTTCATGTTCGGAAATCCCACAAAACCGCGCGACTGCATCATGTCATCATCACGTCTGCCGGAATCAAACCTCGAATTCCTTTCCTCTTCACAGCCGCATCCGCAATCACGGTCGCGGTCACGGTCACGATCGCGGTCATTTCTGTCATTACGGGATCTGTTATTTCCGTTACAACCGCAGGAAGATGAACCAAAGCCATTTCCGCCGCAAAGGAACAGTAAAATAAGTAACCAACAACAATTCATAAAAAACAACTCCTCATACATTATTAAGAACTATTTTCTAATAACTAATGTATGAGGAGTATTTCTTTTGGTTACAATTTTTGACGCGCTTCTTTTTTTATTTGAGGTATTAATTTTTTTCGGATATAGCGCATCGTATATTCCTCGCCCTTCTTGGCATTCATGCGCAGCAGCAGCTCTAACAGCCTTCTCGTGTCGTCATGCATATACTTTTCGGGATTTCCCTGTTGGTAATACACAAGCGGCATATCGTCCGTGTAGTGTCCCTTATTGTAGTTCTTTGATGCCGCGACACGGTCGATAAACATCTCAATCACATATCGGGTCGGCATCTTTGCGGGAATGATTCCACCGGGGATTCTCGAACTGTAGTCCATCCAATATTCATAGTGATGCTTGTTTCTTCCCTTGTGATGCAGCCATGCGGACGAATATCCGCGCACCTTGCGCTCCGCATTATTCGGGCTCTGCGTTCCCTGATAATACCGCACCCCCACGAGAAACTCGCTCGGCATGTACTTTGAAAGGTCATGCAAAATCCCCTGCCAATAAAGGCCGACCGAAAAACAGCCTTTCATCACTGCTATTTTGTGCTGTGTAATTGTCTTAAAGTGTTTCCAAATCTGCACGCTTACTACCTTCCATCATTTTCCTTTTCCGTCTTCTTTTTTGCCACTGTCTTTTGCGTTTTCTTTGCGACAGGTTTCGGAAGCTTTTTCCCGACAAGCACGGTCACGCTTCGCGGCGAAACTTCAATATATCCCGTTTTCTTCTCAGAATCCACCACCAGCATATTTTCGGTGGTTTCAAGCGCTTTTGCCCACTCAAAATTGGCAATCGACGGCAACGCGAAGCGATGTGAATCCCAGTGCATATTGCTTGCTATGTAAAGATAGTCGGCACTCTCCCCGTCAAGACCGCGTCCACAGTACATGATGCCGATATGCCTGTTATTACCGTCAAGCCGCACATTCCATGCCTCGTCGCTGTGATAAGAAAGGTCGGGATAACCGTATCCAAACCGATCAAGCATCGACATCGTATCATCCAGATGTGTAATCGGATGCACACGCCGAAAGGCAATCAACTCCTTTACATAAGCATGAATATCGGCATTCTTTGCAAGTCCTCGCCAGTCAACCCAGCCGGTTTCATTATCCTGACAATAACAGTTGTTATTTCCATTCTGACTGTTTCCAAACTCATCCCCCGCAAAAAGGAGCGGCGTGCCCTGTGACAGAAACAAAAAGCTCAAAATATTTTTCATCTGCGTATGACGCATTTTGTTAATCGCTTTCTTGCGCGACGGTCCCTCCACACCACAGTTCCAGCTGTAATTCTGTTCCGCTCCATCTGCATTGTTCTCGCCGTTTGCTTCGTTATGCTTCACGTCATACGAAACAAGATCCGCGAGCGTAAAACCGTAGTAATTGGTCACGTAATTGATTATTCCACACATAGAATGATAATTGCGCATATGATACTGGAAATTTTTGAGCATTCCGTAGTCGCTCTTCAAATACCTGCGCATATCATACATAAACTCATCTCTGTAATATCCCAGCGTTTTATACTGCGGACTTTCCGAGTCATGGTAAATCTCATGCAGCTTAAAGTCACGACACATGATCTTCGTCTGCGCAAACAATGGTTCTGTCGCGATCAGCGTCACGGGAACCCGTTCGCCTTTCAAGTGAAAACCGTCTATATGATACTCTAAAACCCAATGTTTTAATATCTCTACTATATACCCCTGATTAATATTGTCGGGGAAGTAAAACTGCATGATGATCTCAATTCCGTTCTTGTGAAGCTCGCGCACCATACGCTTAAACTCGGCACATGCGTCACTGTCCGCCGCATATGACGCTTTCGGCGCAAAATAGAACGCTTCCTTATATCCCCAGCAGTTTAATCGTTTCGCTTTATCGGGCTCACTATTTTCTATGTTTGCGTCAATGTGACTGACTTGATACTCAATCGTATGCGTCATCGCAATGCTCTCAGCATTTTCCCACTCGCACTCCTCAAACTCGTACGCAGGCATAAGCTCTATCGCATTGATTCCAAGGTCTTTCAAATACGGAATTTTTTCGATGATTCCCGCAAAAGTTCCCTTATTCTTTACCTTTGAGGAACCATGCCTTGTAAAACCACGCACGTTAAGGCAGTACATCACGCTCTCGCTGTATGGAATACCAAGGCGCGTCGTTCCCTGCCAGTCAAACGTATCGTCGCAAAAACTGCCGCGCAAAAACAGGCGCTTGAATTCTCCACCTCTCCACTTTTCGTTTCCGACGATGCGCTTTGCATATTGATCCACAAGCACCTTATCGCCGACAAAAAAATTATATTCATAGCGCGTACTGTCGATTCCCTCTATCTGAGCACAGAAAATATTTCCAACTCTGTGGTCTTTGTCAAACAAAATTCGCTCTTTCTGCTCTACGCCATTGCGGTAAAGAATAATCCCGCATTCTTCATGGGTATTGTTCACCATGGAAAAGTTAATACTGCCGTCCGCTTTCAATGAGGCGCCCAATGGATAAGGCTGTCCGTTCTTAAGTTTTAGTTTCTTCATAGTCCCTCTCTGTATTCTGTAGTCTGTTTCTTTTGATCCTTATCTAATCAATTACAGCCGGTAAAAATAACCGAATCTCGTCCCGAATGACGAAATCCACTTTTCTGTCATTCAAGGTTTCCTCCTTGGAGAAAAGTATCTTAAGCTGCTTCTGTTTTGGGTCAACGCTGTATTCCAACCGATCATTATACATATTTTTTCCCAAAATCAACAGTACGTCTGCCGCTTCGCACATATTTACCGCCGCAGTCATGACATTGGAGTTCACCCGCTCGCCAATTAAACGTATGTTTGGTCTGATTGCCGCCTGACATTGATCACAGACGGGAATGCCAGGTGCATTTCTCATATAGTTAAAACCAAAGCGCTTGCCACATCGAATGCACTTGTTGGAATTCACATTTCCGTTTAATTCTACCACATTTTTAAAATGAACCCCCACAGGAATGCCGTGAAAGTTCTGGCTAATCACTCCCAAAAGCTTTCCCCGTTCCTGAAGCTTTATCAGTGCTTCATAGGAAGGCGTTGATTTGTTATCCATCGTAAGGATCTCATTCTTATAAAAACGATAGAATCGCTCAATCTTTGCATTAAAAAAACTGGCAGAAAGCATGTCCTCGGGTGTATAGCCATAGAGCGTTTCCGCCCGATATGTTTCTTCATTGCTGTCAAGATCATAACCGCCACCCTCGACAAGCATCTCAATCCCAATCACAGCTACAATATTTTTCGCGTCTTTGATCGCGCCTCTAATGTAGTTTATTACTTTCTCATCTGTTTCCAATTTCATATTGTATCCTCTTGATTTTATCCGATACTCCACTTTAATAATACTCGCTTTATACATGCCGTGTCAAGTGGAACACATTAACAGTCCCTTTTTGCTCACGAAACAATGAGGAATATTTTTATTTAATACTTGCTTTGTTTGCGCAATTTTTGTAATATATAAATGTATTCTATTTTTGTAATGAAAGGCGTGATCTTTAAAAATGGCAACAAACAACACAAGCGGTTATGATGACGAAGAAATGACCGTTGAACTGGAACTTGACAGCGGCGAAAAAGTCACCTGTGCCGTCATCACGATTTTAACGGTTGATGACAAAGACTATATTGCGCTTCTTCCGCTCGACGAAAACGGAAATAACGAGGACGGCGAAGTATGGTTTTACAGATATGAAGAAGATGAAAGCAATCCTAACACCGAACCCTCTATTTCCTATATTGACGATGATGAGGAGTACGAAAACGTAGCGGATGCTTTTGATGAATATCTTGATAATGTTGAGTTTGACGAAATTGTCGGCTCGGAAGAATAATTCAGTGAATGGAGGATTATATAAAAATGGACGAAGCAATTGCTAAGGAGAAAACACTTATCATAGACAGAAAGTATACCTGTCCCGTGTGTGACAAGCAGATACGCGCAAAATCGGTTAAATCAAACGCTGCGAAGTTTATCGACACCATGGTAGATTTGAGACCGCTTCACAATAACATTAACGTCACAAAATACGACGCGGTATGCTGCCCTAACTGCGGTTTTGCGGCGCTTACCAAAAATTTTACCAACACGACACAGATACAGAGAAAACTGATACGGGAAAAAATACAGGCAAACTACAAATCACATGAGGAAGTGGAGTGCGATACTTACACAACCGAAGTTGCAATCAGCCGTATGAAAATGGCTCTTTTGTGTACAGTCACAAAGGGCGGCAAGGACAGCGAGATTGGAAATGTGTGCGTAAAGATCAGCTGGCTCTATGAAAGCCTCGCAGAAGAAACCGAGGACGAGGAGAAGCGCGCATTGTACTTAAAAGAGGCTGATAATGCTGCATTCAAGGCATATGAACACCTCTCCAATGCAAGAATGAAAGAGGATTTTCCGATTGCCGGCATGAATGAGACGACGCTGGATTACCTTCTTGCATACTACGCATACAAAAAGGGCGAATACCAGACCTGTATGCAGTATCTCTCAGGCGTGGTCACAAACCGAAACACCACTCCCCGTCTGAAAGATAAAAGTCTGGAGTTGAAAGATCTCGTTTCTCCAAAGCTCCGTGACAACTAATTCTTTACATAGTCAGTCAAATATTTCATTTAAGAAACGTGAGGGCAGGAAATTTCCTGCCTCTTTTTCTTGTATGTAAAAGAGAAACAGCTTTTCCTTTGCACGCGTCATCGCAACATAAAACATGCGCCGCTCTTCCTCAAGTTCCGCATCCGTCACTGCCTTCTTATGCGGCACGACGCCCTCATTGACATCCGGAAGGATCACGACTTTCCATTCCAGCCCTTTCGATGCGTGCATTGTCGCGATATTGACAGCATCTTCTTCTTTTTTTGTTTTATTGTCCGCTGCCTTTTGCGCGATCGCGTCATAACTTTCGATATGCAAAAGCCACTCTTCTATCGTATCAAAATCTTTCGCAAGCTGCTGCAGCGCATCCAGTTCCGCTATTTTTTCTGCGCTGTCAATTCCTTTTTCAAGACACTGCTTTTTGACATGTGCGTCATACCCTATGCCCTTTCTGATAAAATTCACCGCCACATACGGATTTTGTTTTTTGATAAAATGCAGATCGTCATAAAGCTGTATCACATTCTGCACAACATAATCCTCATTTTTGCAATTCTGCATCAGCTCATACATGGAAAAGGCATTTCGGGGCACATGACTTCTCTTGATATATCGTACGGGACTATTCATGATCCTGAAAAAATCCGATACACGGTCTTCCCGAAGCGCATATCGAAGATATGATGTAATATCCATCGCAATCGGCGTTTTATAAATATTTTTCGGCTTTTCCTTCATATGAAAAGGAATCCCCTCCCGCATCAGACTCTGTGCCGTATAGACCAAATGATTGCTTGTGCGGTAAAGAATCGCAATATCGCTGTATTGCGCCCCCTCCTGCTGCATATACTGCCTTATCAAAAGCGCGATATTCTTTGCCTGTTGCGGCTTTGATTCAAACGAATACACCTTTACACCATTAATCTGTTGATTGTTTGTCTCAACCTGTTTCTCAAAACGCATATCATTGTGGGAAATCAATTTTTCCGCAGCCTCCACAATGTCTTTCCGACTTCGGTAATTCACATTCAATAACACCTGTTTTGCATCTGGGTAATCTTCTCCGAAATGAAGCATAATCTCGGGCTTAGAACCTCTAAAGCCGTATATCGACTGATCATCATCACCTACAATAAAAAGATTATCCTGTGGCTTTGCAAGCATTCGAACCACCTCATACTGCAAGGGACAGATATCCTGAAATTCATCAATCAGAATATATTTGAAACGGTTCTGCCACATTTGAAGCACTTCAGGACGCGACACAAGCAAGTCACGGCACAAAAGCACCATATCGTCAAAATCAATGAGTCTGTGACTATTCAGCTCCTTTTTGTAAGCGTCATAAATATATTCAAACTCCGTCTGTGACACCGTTTCACTTTTCAATTCCTGTGGCGTTATTCCGTTGTTTTTTACCTTGCTGATCTCCGACAAAAGCCGCTGTATCATATCATCATCCCGATTTGATGCTGCTTCCTGACTAATCAGCTCCGGCGGCAGTTCCTCAAGGACTTTTGCCATCAGCTTATATTTGTCTCCCTCACAGATAATGTTTTCCGCCGTAAATTTATACGTATATCGCAGCATGTTAAAAAATGTGGCGTGAAAGGTTCCGAAAGTTACGGGACAACCGCTTTGGTTGGAAATACGAAAAAAACGCTCCTGCATTTCTTTCGCAGCAGCTTTCGTAAAGGTAATCACAAGAATATCCTCGGGCTTTACCTGAAGCTCCTCTATTAAATATTTGATTCTTTGGGTAATAACGAAGGTCTTACCGGAACCGGGACCCGCTAATACAAGCATAGCCCCGTCTCCGTGTGTAATAGCCGCAGACTGCGCCTCGTTTTGATTTGAATTATTTGTCATTTTCAAGCAATTCTATACCCTTTCTGATTCGGATAAGGGTTTCCTCTTTTCCAAGAACTTCCATAATCTCAGTCGCACCCGCGGGTGTCATCTGAAGCCCCGAAACTGCCGTTCTGACAGGCCACATCACATAGCCGTTCTTGACTTCTTTTTCCGATACATACGACAGCAAAAGCTGATAAAGCGCATCATTGGTGTACTCCTCCTGTGCCTCCAGCATAGGAAGTACATCTTTTAATACCACGAGCGAGCTTTCTTTCGTCGTTTTCATCTTCTTATGCGTATACATCTCCGTATCATATTCGGGCAGTTCTTCAAAAAATCCGATCAGACCCGCGATATCGGGAAATACCTCAATTCTCGTCTTTACCATTTCGGCGATTTTTCTCAGATCAAGATCCTTTTTGATGACCTCTCTCAGATACGGAAGCGCCATATCATAAAAACGCTCAAAATCCATCGCCTTAATGTACTCACCGTTCATCCACTTAAGCTTATTCATATCAAAAACGGACGGTGACTTATTAATCCTTGTATAATCAAAATCTTTGATCAGCTCATCGAGCGTAAAGATTTCCCTGTTATCCTCCGGACTCCAGCCGAGAAGCGCGATAAAATTGACAATCGCCTCCGGCAGGATACCCTGCTCTACAATATCCTCAAATGACGAATGTCCGCTGCGCTTGCTGAGCTTTTTGTGCTCCTCGTCCGTGATCAGCGGCAGATGCACATACACAGGTATCTCCCAGCCAAACGCCTCATAGAGCCTGTTGTATTTCGGTGTCGAGGAGAGATACTCGTTTCCGCGCACAACATGCGTAATCTCCATCAGATGATCGTCCACCACATTGGCAAAATTGTAGGTGGGATAACCGTCCGATTTGATTAAAATCATATCGTCAAGTTCCGAATTGTCAACGGAAATATCGCCGTACAGCTCATCATGAAAGCTTGTCGTCCCCTCTGTCGGGTTATTTTGCCGAATTACATAAGGAATTCCGCTCTCGAGCTTCTTAGCAACTTCCTCCTTGGAAAGTCCCAGACAATGCTTATCGTAAACCGTAATTTCCTTGCCCTCAACGACCTCCGATTTCAGACTTGCAAGCCGTTCTTTATCACAAAAACAATAATATGCCTCTCCCTTGTCAACAAGTTCTTTTGCATATTTCATGTAAATACCCGCTTTCACGCGCTCACTCTGAACATAAGGACCATATCCTTTATCCTTGTCCGGTCCCTCGTCATAGACGAGCCCCGTCTTTGCAAGCGTATTGTAGATGATCTCCGTCGCGCCCTCCACATACCGCTCACGGTCTGTATCTTCAATGCGGAACACAAAATCTCCGCCTGCGTGTTTTGCGATCAAAAACTCATATAATGCCGAACGCAGATTTCCAACATGCATTTTCCCAGTAGGGCTTGGTGCAAATCTGCATCTTACTTTCTGTGCCATTTTAAAACTTAGCTCCTTTCTCAGCCTGTACTCCTCTATTTGTTCTGCTAATTCTAACTCTCTTGATAAACAGTCTGAATATGCTTCAACGCCGCCACAGCATTATCGGGGCTTGTATTCTCAAGCGTCGCATGCATAAACGGCTTTTCCTTTTTCATATATGGAATCACGCGCTCCCAGTGACACATTCCCTGTCCGACGGGCACAGACACCAGTTTTCCGTCCTTGATGACAAAGTCTTTAACATGAAGCACGGCAACATCTTTTCCCAAAAGTTCCACAGCCTCGTCCAAAATTTCGTCCTGTTTTTCGTAATTATAAATCTCAAGGAGATTTACGGGATCAAGGATAATGCGCAAATTTGGCGAGTTAATCTCGTCCAGCACACGTCTTGCGCGTACCGGATTGCACACAATATGCCTTACCACAGGCTCAATTGCCATGAGCACGCCCATCTGCTCCGCATACTTTACGACGGGACGAAGATTTTTGATAAAAATCTGCAAAGACTCCTCATTCCAGCATGCGTCCTCAAACTTATACTCGAGATTCGGCGCACCCGTTTCCGTACCTACCACACCCACGCCGAGATGAGCCGCAAAGCGAATATTTGCCATATACTTATTCTGTATCGCTTTCAATTTCTCGGGATCGGGATTTGCAAGATTCAAATAGCAGCCAAGCACAGCCACATCAAGCTCATACTTGTCAAAAAGCCGCTTTAAATACATTGCATATCCCGGTGTCAGCGCACTCTCCGCAACCGAATTTTCACTGATTACTTTTGAGAGCGCAAGGTGTGCACAGGCAAATCCCTGCTCCTTTACCGCTTTTAACCGCTCCTCCAACGGAGCTTTTATCGCATCGTGCAATCTTATTCCAAACTGCATACTTAGTCCTCCACAAATTCTTTCTTTTTAAAATCCAAGCACCTTCTCGCGCGTATACTCCGCCGCCTCATCTTCTGTTAAGATTTTCACAAACGGTGCTCGCTCACTGCCCGCACCTTCACCGAAGTTTCCGTATTCCGCGAAAAACATAGTTTCCCAAGCCGCCTTTTTATTCCAATCGTGCCATCCCTCTTTTTTGATGTGCGCTCCGATTTCCGAATTTAAAATTACGGCCTTTGCATAATTCCGCCACGGTCTGCCAAGATAAGCGCTTTCTTTCGGGCAGTCGCTTGTAAAACGGCAATGATTAAACACATAACCGTACTTTTCTTCCTCATAGGTAGAAGGCGCCAGCACATACCCGCTTAATTCGTTATGTCTGTCACACATAAAAATTTCACAGTCTTCAAAGTATGCCGTCGCACTTCCAAAAATAAAATCAATATTTCCAGAGATATAACAATCCTTATAAAGATGTCTTCCGTGGCGGCGGGGCGCAAATTCTTTCGGTCCCTTAAAACCTCCCGGCTGCTTTGGCTCTTTGGGAAGGGGCGCCGTAAAAAGCGTGTCCTGATATCCCTCGAACCGACAATGTTCAAAAATCATCTGATCCCCATCAACATAAGCGGCAATCGCCTGCCCGACATCATACCCCTGTCCTGCCTCATTCAAAAAAGAAATGTGAGCGGCATAAAAATGATCCGCATCGATCATTACGCTCTGCGTCCGAAATGTTCCGCGTTCATCTCCCTCCGGCATGACATCGCGTGCCGCATCCGAATAAGTAATTTTCGTACTGTTTTCGTCCTCTCCGATGAGCGAAATATTGTGCTGATCAATAACGAGCCGCTCGTTATAAACGCCCGGTGCGACATGAATCACAACATTCATTCCGTCATATTCTTTTGCAGCGTCAAGCGCCTGTCCGACTGTGGAAAATGCTTGATCTCCCTTCGCCGAAACATACAGTTCTTTTCTTTCCATAGATACTTTCCTCTATTTCTCCAATCTACAGATCTCTGCGTAAGCTAACAAGAATGGCGCTGTTCCTTTTGCGTCGTCTTTTACGACAGGTTCTGACATGTAATATTCATAAGTGCCGTCACGTCTTGGATTCTTCTCCGGTCCGAGACCAGCCACAAGACAGATACCGCCAAGACTCATTTCACCGTCAACGTCTGTTAAATATTTATCACAAATTCCGTGGAACGCCTTCACGCCATTTTCACTATATTCCTTTGGAAGATATCCGAGACGCGCTCCCTTCATCAGACAGTACGCCATAATAGAGCTTCCGCTCGTTTCCAGATAATTTCCCTCTCTGCCGGGGAAATTCGGCACCTGATACCACATTCCCTCGGACGACTGATACTTGAGCATTGCATCAATCAAATCCCGATACATCTTTGCCAAGTGCTCATATTCAGGTGATCCTGCATCATCTGACAATGTCAGCGTATCAAGCAGCGCCATTGAAAACCAGCCAAGCGCCCTAAGCCAAAAATTCTTAGAACAACCCGTCTCCGGATTCGCCCAAAACATCTGCTTTTCAGCGTCATACGCATGATAATAAAGCCCTGTTTCCTCATCCTTCAGATACTTCTCCACATTAAAGAACTGCGTATAAATGTCTTTGTAGTTTTTCTTGTCGTTAAACCGCTTCTCATACTCCATGTAGAACGGCTGCGCCATGTATAATCCGTCAAGCCACACCTGATTCTGATAAATCTTTTTATGCCAGAAATTGCCATGCTTTGTACGAGGCATCTCCAAAATCTGTTGATAAATGTTTTCGGTTGCCTTAGCATACTTTTCTTTGCCCGTTAAGTCATAAAGGGTAAATAGATTCTTTCCCTCATTGATATGGTCAAGATTTAATTCTTCCTTTTTGTAACCCCGAATCGTTCCGTCTTCTTCTATGCGGTGTCCGATATATTCATCGGAAAAATGAAGATACTTTTCGTTCTGGGTTACCTTGTAAAGTTCCAAAAGCGACATGATCATGCAGCCGTCAATATAATCCCATGTAGCTTTCTTTCCGGCTCTGATCTTCTCGATATTCCATACCGGCTCTTCCAATGTGCTTTTGTCTATCAGTTCGTTTACGTATCTATCAATGATTTCTATTGCCATCTTAATTTAACCCCTTATTTTTCTTTAAATTTATCAATACCGTCGCTTATTACCGCATCGCCTGTCTGACCGGATACAGTTACGTTTTTCAGTTCCAGTGTTTCAATATTTTTTGCAAAGATTCCCGTATTAGTCTGCTCATCGACACCGTCCATCATTGCGGGGATTGCCGCCGTCGGATTGTCCGCAAATGAAAACGAAGCATTTTCAAATACCACATGGTGGATCTTCTGTTCCGGAAGTCCATACAGGTAAGAAGCCGCTGCATGACAGTTCGTTGCCTTCAAATTCTTAAATAAGAAATCTCCCAGATACGGTGTCCGCTCGTCCACAGGATGGAACTCCTTTGACTGAACATAATCGGAATGTCCGTCCGCATCGCAGTAATAGAACGAATTCATTACAACAGGCGTCATTACATGATCCATGATAATGTTCTCAAACTTAATACCTGTTACAATCGCGTCTTTGCCGCGTCCGCGCCTTGTCTTGATGCGCAATCCTCTGTCCGTGTGAAGAAACAGACAATTTTCCACATTCAAATTTTTGACGCCGCCCGCCATCTCGCTGCCGATGGTGATCGAACCGTGTCCGTCACGCATGCAGCACTGTCTGATTGTGAGATTTTCCGAAGGTGTCTTATACTTTGCGCCCATGTAAATCTTTCCGGACTTAATCGCGATACAGTCATCGCCCACCGAGAAATATACGCCGATGATTTCGACATTTTTGCACGATTCGGGGTCTAATCCGTCCGTGTTCGGAGAGTCTTTCGGTCCAAGGACATTAATGCCGATAAACTTCAAATTGTCTGAGAAATACGGATGGATATTCCATGAAGGACTATTCTGCACGGTAATCCCGTGAAGCACGACATTTTTGCACTTGTTTAGGAAAATCATTCTCGGCCGCCATGCAATGCGCTTTACTTTCGGGTTGTCCCACCAGTTGTCGCGGCTTGCGCTGCCATCAATCGTTCCCTGTCCCGTGATCACCACGTTTTCCACATTAATACCTGTGATAATACCTGCAAACATGTCAAGCGGATCGCCCTCCCACGTTCCGAGCAGATATTCTTTTTCCTTGTCAACACATTCGATCTTACCCGGAAGAATGGGGAATTTATTTCTGTCCGTGAATGCCGAAAGTGTGGCGTCTTTTCCGATTTCAAGCACCAGATCGCTCTTTAAGAAAAGCGGGTAGATCTTGTAAACGCCTGCGGGAATATACACTCTGCCGCCTTTTGGACACGCATTGATCGCACACTGGATAAACAACGTGTCATCGGTTTCTCCGTCACCCTTTGCTCCGAAATCTTTTACGTTTAAGGTAACGTATTCTTCATTTGTGACGACCTTTAAGTCCTGTGTTTCCCCACCATACTTTATCTGAACGTCATAGGCGGTAGACGGTTCGAGTCCAAACACGCTTGCCACATTCCTGTCACTCTTTTCGGCGAGATTTCCGTTTACATAAATTTCATGTTCCTGCTCCGACGAAAAGTAACCGTTGTCTTTGATTTCAATGACAAAACTTGTGGCAGTTTTGTAAATCACATCGCACTTCATAATTCCCTCCATTCTGACAGACAGTTCATAAAACATACTGACATTTTCATATATGTTTCTAGGATAACACATTTACAGATAAATATCTACTAAAAAATGTAAGCGGACAAGCATTTTTTTATGCAATACTTCTTCAACGTCTTAATTTTACTGTAATTTTTTTCCAAAATACTTTTCTTTTTTTACAATTTCTTGTCATCTTGTTAGATAAAATTTCAAATGCATATCATTCTTTCGCAAATTGCAAACACGCATCGAAATTTATGATATAATAATGATACTTTTTCATACAAGGAGATTTGGAATGAAACTCAGTAAAGAAATAAATCGTGACTTGATTTTAAACGGAAATATGCTGCAGGCAATTTTATCGATTGCGATCCCCGTTGTCATCAATTCCTTTTTGCAGACGATGTACAACCTCACAGATACATATTGGCTCGGAAAAATCGGCACGGAACAGCTTGCCGCAATCAACCTTGTAACACCTGTACAAAATATTATCTTAAATTTTGGAACGGGCATCACCGTTGCTGGCTCCGTGCTGATTGCGCAGTATATCGGCGCAAAGGATGACGAAAATGCCAAGAGTATGGCAAACCAGATTTTTGTCTGTGCGATGATTTTTGCCTTTGCGTGTGCAGGTATCTGCTTTGTATCCACACCTTCCATCGTACGCTGGCTCGGCGCCGATGGTATTACCTTCGGATACGGAACCATTTATTTGCAAATTGTTGTGCTTGACATGCCGCTTTTGTACACCATCAATATTTACAACGCAATTCGGCAGGCACAGGGCGATACTGTCCGCCCCATGCTTTTAAATTTTCTCGGCATTATCATCAATATGATATTGGACCCACTCCTTATGATCACATTCAACCTCAATATTACAGGTGCAGCGCTCGCCACGCTGCTTGCGAAACTTCCCTCGGCGTTAGTTGCTCTATGGGCGCTGACACGCACTTCAAAAACCATTTGTCTTAACTTAAGACATTTTCGTTTTGAAAAAGAAAAGCTGATCTCCATTTTCCGCGTGGGACTTCCGACCGCAATCGGCGGCTCCACCATGCAGCTTGGATTTCTATTAATGAGCAAAAATGTGTACAAGTACGGCACACAGGCGATGGCAGCCTACGGCATCGGCAACAAGGTAAACGGACTGATCACGCTTCCGTCAAACGGCATCGGTTCCGCCGTCGCCACCATTGTCGGTCAAAATATCGGCGCAAAACAGTATGACAGGGCAGAACGCGGCTATAAGCTTTCGCGAAACATCAGTGTCGTTTTCCTGTTTGTCGGTGGTTTGATCTTATCGCGCGCCCCGATTTCAAGAAGCATTGTAAGCATCTTCTCAGATAACGACGCCGTAATCGGAATGGCGGCAGACTTTTTAAGCATTATGGCTTTCTGTTGCTGGACAAACGGCATTCACAACGCCACAAGTGGACTGTTTCAGGGTACAGGGCATACTGAGGTCACCATGCTTACCGACGCGTCAAGATTATGGATTTTCCGATTTTTGACACTGTTTATCTGTGAAACAATATTTCAGATGGGCGTACGAAGCATCTGGTACAGCGTCGTTGTCAGCAACGGCATTTCCGCGGCGATTTTATATGTGCTCTACCGCATGAATATCTGGAGAAAGCCTGCCCTGCGTAAAAAGGAATAAATGCTTGCGCATTTCTTTTTCTTTTGCTATCATAAAAAGTGAGTTGTCATACAACAATCCAAGCAAAGGAGATGTACCATGAAGAGCTTCAGACATTCCAAAATTGTTTGTATCATTCTGGCGATATCAATGCTCTTATTAGGAATGTACTGCGGAGAACCCCTCCCGGCTTCCTCTTCTTTGTGTGGCGAAAATGCACCTGTATCTTCTATTCTGCGTGCATCAGATGGACAACTCAATTCTCATATCTATAAGGAAGAAAACAGGCTCACGGGACTTGGCGAATTTATGCTTGCAAGGCAAACCCCACGTACTTTGACAGTAATTCGTCTTAATCCGCTTTTTATGATGCTTTTCTTAACGGGCGCATTGGGTCTAATCTCTATTTTCTTCACAATCCTTTTTCTGCAAGGTTTATGCAAAAATCAGTACAGATTAAGGACTCTTCAATACATTCACCACAAGGACGGTAAAAAACAAAATTCCTAAGATGTAATCAGTATCTGACGAAACCTATGCGTTGCGGGCGTCTTTTTGTTGTACTTTTTTCACACTATGAACAGACGCTTTGGACGTTTTCTTCGTGTGCCTTATACATAAGCCGAGGAACACAACCACCCCAAAATGGAGGGAAAACATGGAAAATATTATATTTGGAATTATGGTTATTATTGCCTTAGGTGCCGGAGTCTTTACATGCATTTACGAGGTCGGCGGCAACCGTAAAACAAACACAGAAAACCAAAACAATGATACAGAGAAAGGAAAGAATTAACATATGAATATCGTATTATGGATTTTAATTTTTATTGGAGGCGCTACCGGCGCATTATCTGCAGTTTACATAATGATATCGCTTTTTGCAATGATCTTTTTCAAGCTTTACCGCAAAGTAAAGTACCATATATCGCTTTATGATTAAAGCAGCATATTTTATTTAATAAAAATGTTTTTAAGAAACGGGAGGATTTGAATGACAGTTACACTACTACTTGTTGCAATTGTAATACTGCTCTGCGTTCTGGCAGAGAAATTTTCGGGAAAATTCGGAATGCCCGCGCTGATCTTCTTTATGTTTATCGGTATGCTTTTCGGCAGCGACGGGATTTTTAAAATTCCGTTTGACAATTACAAACTGGCTGAAAATATATGCTCTATCGCCCTGCTTTTTATCATGTTTTACGGCGGCTTTAACCTTAAATGGAAAGCAGCAAAAAGCGTGGCTGTAAAGTCCGTATTACTGTCAACAATCGGTGTAGCTGCCACTGCCGTTGTGACTGCGTTCTTTGTACAGTTGATTCTCGGATATACATGGATTGAAAGTTTCCTGGTGGGAGCTGTGCTCGGTTGTACGGACGCGGCGAGTGTGTTCGCCATCCTGCGTAAGAAAAAACTAAACTTAAAAGACGGCACTGCCTCACTCCTCGAAATGGAAAGCGGAAGTAACGACCCTATGGCATATATGCTGACCTTTATCGCAATCGAAATCGTCAGTGCTGGAAAAGCGGAAAATATTTTGCAGCAGATTTTTTTGCAGCTTTCGTTTGGAACGTTTATCGGTCTTGCTTTTGCGTTTTTAACCGTCAAACTGCTTCGGGAAACCTCCATGATATCGGAGGGACTTGACACGATCTTTATGGTTGCGATGCTCTTAATCTGCTATGCGCTTTCACAGCTTTCCGGTGGAAATGCATATCTTAGTGTATACATTATGGGCATCTGCATTGGAAACAGCCCCATTAAAAACAAAGCGACACTCATCGCATTCTTCGATGGTGTCACCACACTTGCACAGATATTGATTTTCTTCCTGTTGGGACTTTTGACCTTTCCGCACCAAATGCCGAAGGTCATTCCCTCTGCGCTCATTATCACAATGATCCTGACGCTGATTGCGCGTCCCGTGGCAGTGTTTTTATTACTAAAACCTTTTCGCTGTTCGATGCGGCAATGTTTTTTGGTATCGTGGGCGGGCCTTCGCGGTGCTTCCTCCTCCGTTTTTGCAATTATGGCGGTGGCAAACGGCATCGTGATGTCTCACAATTTATTTCACATTGTCTTTATGGTATCTCTTTTCTCCGTTGCGGTTCAAGGTACACTGCTCCCGAAAGTGGCAGCAATACTTGATATGCTCGATGACAATTCCGATGTCAGAAAGACATTCAACGATTATCAGGAAGACGCGTCGATCACGCTGATGCGCATGTTTATTCCCAAAGGGCATAATTATGAAAACAGACTGGTGCGCGAAGTAAACTTTCCGACAGGTTCCCTCGCGCTGATGATCAAGCGCAACCACGAAACCATTATCACAAAAGGCGATACGCGTATTTTGGCAAACGACACGATTATTTTAAGCGTTCCCGCCTATGAGCCAAGCGACAGTGAACAGCTTACGGAAACACGCATCGATATCGATAACAATTGGTGCAATCACAGCATTGCCGAATTGAGCCTTGCTCCCGATGAGTTAATCGCCATGATTATCCGCGGTGAGGAAACACTAATACCAGACGGCAAGACAGTAATTATGGAAAATGATGTTGTCGTTACATATCGAGAATAAATAGCGTGTGCGTCGGCGCAATATTGACTGTTTTATTTATGCAATTCATCAATAAATGCAGCAAAGTCAAAGTCTTCATTTTTATTTGCCTTAAAAATGGTTCCGTAATTTCTGCCTTCCATAATACGGTGGATCACCCGCACATCGGCTCCGTTTGCAATCACCATATCGGCGCCGGAATAAGTCGCAATCTTTGCTGCAGTAAGCTTTGTCTCCATTCCGCCCGTACCGACACTGCTGCCAGTTGTATCTTTTCCCATACTGATCAGTTCGTCCGTCAACGCATCCACACGCTCGATAAACTTTGCATTTTTATTTTGTCTGGGATCATCCGTGTAAAGCCCGTTAATATCCGACAAAAGGATTAGCAAATCCGCCCCTGTAAGTGCTGTAACAAGTGCGGAAAGCGTATCATTATCTCCAATCACATCCTCCACCTCAAATGTAGAGGTGGTATCGTTCTCATTCACAATTGGAATGGCCTCCATGCGCAAAAGCTCTTGAAAAGTATTCTGCGCGTTTCTCCTGTTTAAATCCGAAACAATCGTATGCCGCGTCATCAGTATCTGCGCTGCCTGATGATTATACTCGGAAAAAATCCTCTGATACGTCGTCATAAGCCTCGCCTGTCCGATTGCGGCGCAAGCCTGCTTTTGCGCAAGCGTAAGAGGCGGCTTAAGATGAAGCGCCTTTCTTCCGCACCCAATCGCTCCTGAAGTTACAAGAATAACGTCCTTTCCCTGATTTCTAATATTACAAAGCTCCCTTACAAGAATATCCATTTTTGTATAATCAAGGTCACCTGTTTCTATATGCTGCAAGGAAGAAGAGCCAATCTTTACAACCACTCTCTTTTTATCCTTCAATTTTGCGCGTAAATCATCCACTGTCTTATCCTCCAATGTATGTATTCGGTCATAAGCCACATCTATTCTAATCCTAATCGTTTAAAAAGTCCAGTAATAATATCTTATACTACTACTGTTTTATCCACAAATGGCCGATACTGCGAAGCAATCTTCTCCGCCACAAGGATCCCATCCATTGCCGCCGAGGTAATGCCGCCGGCATATCCCGCACCCTCCCCGCACGGATAAAGTCCCCTGACAGACGGACTTTGTAGCGTTTCGTCGCGATGTATTCTCACAGGTGACGACGTGCGGCTCTCTATTCCCGATAAAATGGCATCTTCCTTTGCATACCCTTTGATTGTCCTGTCAAACTGCTCCATTCCTTCCATAAATGCCGCCTCGCACGCATCGGGCAAAAGACCGCGCAGATTCGTCAGCTTATAGCCGCCCTTTGTACACGGTTTATTATATGCCTCGTTCTCTGCGGAAACTCTGTTTTTCACATAATCTCCATAATACTGTACCGGTATTTTACCCTCTCCGAGCGCAAACGCCTTTTCCTCAAGGCCTCTTTGAAATGCAATGCCCGCAAGCGGCTTGTCACTTCCATAGTCCGCGGGCGAAACCTGTACGATAATGGCACTATTCGCATTTTTGCCGCCTCTGTCCGAATAACTCATTCCATTTACGGCAAGCCTCCCGTCCTCGCTCGAAGCGTTCACTACATATCCGCCGGGACACATGCAGAACGAATACACACCGCGTCCCGTACTTGTCTTTGCAGTAAGCTTATAAGGCGCAGCCGGAAGCGCATTTCCGTGTTCACTCCCATACATGCTTTCATTGATTAGACTCTGGGAATGCTCTACACGCATTCCTATAGCAAACGCTTTTGCCTCCATGGAAATCTGAATACGCTCGAGGTATTCAAACGTATCCCTTGCGCTGTGACCGATTGCAAGTACGGCATTGTTTGTTTTTATGACATCTGTGTCATTTATTTCCACACCAGTAAGACTTCCATTTTCCGTTTTCAGTCCCGTCACTTTTGCGCCAAATCTGACACTTCCGTCATTTTCCAGAATAAACTCACGCATATTTGTCACAACTTTTTTCAAGATATCTGTGCCGATATGCGGCTTGCTCTCATATAAAATTTCAGGCGGTGCCCCGCACTCAACAAAGATGCTAAGAACCTCGCGATTTCTGCCGCTTTTGTCCTTCACAAGCGTGTTCAGCTTGCCATCGGAAAACGTTCCCGCGCCTCCCTCGCCAAACTGCACATTCGATTCTGTGTCCAGCCGTCCGCCTTTCCAAAATTCCTCCACTGATTTTGTTCTTGTTTCTACATCAAAACCGCGCTCTAAAAGAATCGGCCGATAGCCATGCTTTGCAAGCATATAGCCGCAAAAAAGCCCCGCGGGTCCCATACCGATGATTACCGGACGCTCACAAAGCGCTTCTGTGCCGCTTTCAGGAAATATGTAAGGAGGAACTTCATACATTGCAATATTGGCGTTTCTGCACCGTCTGACTGTCTTTTCCTCCTGTTGTTCGTCCTTTAGGCACACACCGAGCGTATACACATGAAACAACTGCGGTTTTTTTCTCGCATCAATGGAATGCTTTAAGATTTGTATTTTCTCAATCTGCGCATCACTGATGCACAAAAGCTTTGACGCCTTTTTTCGAAGCGCAGCTTCGTCTGTCGCAACTGCTTTGTTATTCCGAAAAACAATCTCTATTTTTAACTGATTGATCGCTATCATTTTCTCTCTTGCCTCTATACGTTTCTTCCCGCGATTGCACCTGTCGCCCACGCCCACTGCAAATTGTAGCCGCCGCATATCCCGTCACAATCCAGAAGTTCTCCCACTATAAATACATTGTTCCAAAGCTTTGACGCAAATGTTTCGTCCACCTCGCTAAGCGGTACACCTCCGCTGCAAACCTGTGCATTTTCAAACGGATTCGTGCCGGTAACCACTACCCTAAAGTCAAATAACTCCAGGATACAGTCATGCACTGTTCTTTCGCCCGCGTCCGATACCGTTGTTCCTGTGGTAATCTTATTCTTTCTGCAGATCATCGCTGCAATTTTTTTATGTACCATTCCGGATAACAGCTCTTCCACTGTCTTATAACCGTAGCTTTGTGTATCTGCATGTTTCTTTGCAAAAAATTCTCGATTCTGTTTGTCCACATAAGTCAAAAAGTTGATGCCCACCTCGCATTTTTTCTTTTCGTCCAAGGCTCTTGCCGCCAAATGGCTAAACTGAAACACAGGTATTCCTGATATGCCATAGTCTGTAAGCTGGAGTTCTCCCTCCTCACATGCCGCTTTTTTACCATCTATCAAAAGCGTCAACTCTGCCTGCGCACGCACGCCCGATACTGCCTTAAAGAAATTGCCGTCACATCTTAGCTGCACCAATGCCGGAAGCGGTTTTATGATCGTATGCCCGATAGATTTTGCGAGCCGATAGCCCGAACCGTCGGAGCCCGATTTTGATGCTGCCGTGCCACCTGTAGCAAGAATCAGTTTCTCATAGGAAAACGTATGCTGTTTCTTTTTGCCGTTCTTGTCCAAAAGCATTGCGCTGATGCTCCCGCCGTTTTTTTGTGGCGTTATCGTCTGCACCTCGCAGTCGGTAATTGTCCGGACGCCAAGCCGCGCACATGCACTCCTCAATACATCCAGCACCACAGATGCCTGTTCCGAAACGGGATAAACGCCGCCGTCCCTTTTCTCTTTTGTGTAAAGTCCCAGCTCCTCAAAAAAAGCTCTCGTATCGTCTGCACCAAAAGTGACAAGTGTGTCATAAATTTTTTTAAGCGACGCTTCATCACTACTGTAATATTTTCCCTGAAAATCGCTCTGATTGGTAAGGTTGCATTTACCGTTTCCCGTCATCAGAATTTTTTTTCCGACGCGGTCCTTATGCTCAAGGATCGTCACTCGATTCCCTTTCTGCGCCGCAAAGATTGCCGCCGTAAGACCACTCGCACCGCCGCCTATTATTATCACATCGCTCATATTTTTCTCCTAACTGCTGTAAGATTCCAAAAAATGGTATACCTGAAGCTCCGTATCCATAAACTTTCCTTCCCGAACCTCATTTAGCACGTCGGCAGGAAGCGCAAGCGGATCAAGTCCTGTCTTAAAATACAACGTTTCCTTGTCCTCCCTGTATACGCCAATTTCCCCGTCGACCTCCATAATATAGAAACCTGTCGCTTCCTTGGAAGTATCATAGATTCGCAATACCTTTATCTTATCAGGCGAGAACAGCTCCAAATGCTGTGATTTGAAACCTTTTTCCTTGTCCTCAAGTGTCATCAGCTGGCTGTCCTGTAACAGCGCCGTTTCAAGCTGCGCTCTTGTAAGTCCGATATATTTTGCCGGCAGTTTTCCTTCCTCCGTCGAAACCGCTCCATCTTTTTTATCAATATTTTCATAGATACAGATTGTGTCGCAGGTCGTCACCATCGAAACACGCTGTGCCTCTAAATCCTGTGCGTCAATCGCTTCCCCAGGATTCGTATAATCCAATTGCAAAATACTGTTTCCTGCACCCGTTCCCGCATTCTCACCGGTATTGCCATACTGCGCATTTTCATTCGAAAAGCTGCCCTTCGCATACCGTTTCCACGCAAGCACCGCCACAAGTGCCATAATCATAATACACACAAAAAATAAGCCAATTTTATATCCTCTTCTCATCATCAGCCTCCATCAGTCCGTTGACATCTCAACATTTGGCGTCTTTGATATAGTATCAGCTTATTTTCAATTTTTATTCATTTGATAATGTCAACAAGACATTACATCAACCGAAGCCGTTTCGCAACCGTAAGAACCACATTTCCTCCCGGCATTTTCTTTAAGTCATACGCGTTGATTCCCTTTAGCAAAATCATTGCCACAAAATATATGAATACACCAATTACAATGCTAAACAGAAGCGTGATCACATTGCCTGCAAATTTGGACAAGAGCATACTGACAACGCCAACCACAATTCCCATCAAAACTGCCGCGATCGCGGGTATCGCAAATGTTTTCACGCACTCCTGACGATACCGCAGATACTTTCCAATTGCCAGCCAGTTCAGTGCACAGACAATCACAGCAAACAGGATATTGGCATAAACCAACGCATTGATGCCCACACCAATCTCCAGAGCCGCATACAAAAACGCAATGTGTATGACAAGCGCGATGACCGCATTCCTTACCGGTATCTTCATTCTGTTGATACCCTGTAAAACACCGTTTGTAAGCGTCGACATGGTATAAAACACAACTGATACGGAACCGATGTGAAGCATGTTCACTGCCATATCCACCTCGCCCCGATAGAGTGTCGAAATAATCGGACGGGCAAGTACCGTAAGCCCTACAGCACTCGGCATCGCCACCATCATCGTAAAACGCATCGCCTGACCAATTTTCTCTTTTGCCTGTGCATACTCCTCCCGCATCATCAGTCCCGTAAGGACAGGTACAATAGAGGAACACATCGCGTTTGCAAGCGCAATCGGCACATTGACAAGTACCCTGTATTTTCCCGAATAAACGCCCACATTATACGCTTTGATGTCCGCAAGTCCTTTTTGCACCATCACATTGTTATATATTTTGATATCAAGCACATTGCTGATGTTATAAACCGTCGTACTCAGCAACACAGGGAAAATCGTCAGAAGGATCAAACGAAAAATCTGTCCGTAGCTGTCCGCCTTTTGCACTGACTCCCGTGCGCTCTGTTTCTTGATTCCCTTTCGATATACGGATAATACAAACAGCAGAAAGATCAACCCAATTGCAGAACCGATGACAGGACCAAGCGATGCACCCGCCGCTCCATACGCCGGTGCAAAATCTTCATTATGAAGGAGTGCGCCGACCTTTTCGCCATGTTCAAACAAAAAATACGCGCCCGCAATACTGCCAATTAATACAAACACTTGTTCTAATATTTGTGAAACAGCCGTCGGCACCATTGTACCAAGCCCCTGGAAATAGCCTCTAAGCACTCCCATAATGGAAACAATCAAAAGCGCAGGACCTAAGACCTTAAGCGCCATTGCGCTCATTGGCTCATCCATCACGTCAGCCGCCAGGAAATCACCGAACACTTCGCACACTAGGAAAGTAAGTCCCCCCGCCGCAACCGCAAAAATCATCGCACACTGAAATGCACGCTCCGCACTTTGATACTGCTTTTTACTCATTTTCGACGACACGACCTTCGACACGGCAAGCGGCAGACTGTAACACGAAATGATCAGCATCATCGCGTATACTTCATATGCCACACCGTAAAATCCGTTTCCTTTATCTCCAATAATATGCTCCATCGGAAAACGTCTTGCAAGACCGATGATACGGGAAATGATTCCCGCCGCCGCAAGAATGCTTCCCTGCATGATAAAATTCGATTTTTTCTTTGTTTTCATCTATCGCTTCACTCCCTGTTAATACCGAGTCTTTTTAAGATTTCCTCCTGCTTGCATTCCATCACTTCGGCGTCGTTTTGTTCCATATGGTCATACCCCAGCAAATGCAGCATACTATGCGCAATCAAAAAAGCATATTCCCGAAGCGGTGAGTGCCCGTATTCTGAAGCCTGCTCATATACTTTGTCCACATTGATCACAATATCTCCCAGACAAAGTTCGCCGCTCTCCGGATCAAAATAATCCTCTGCCGCATCCTCAATCCCCGAAAAGTCGGACGGACATTCATAATCCACATTTGGAAAAGAAAGCACATCCGTAGGACGGTCAATCCCTCGAAATTCTTTGTTCATTGCATGGATTTTATCGCTATCCGTCAGCAGCACGGAAACATCCGTCTCATAAGGGCATTTCTCAAACGCAAGCGCCTCCATGATCACTTTTTTTGCCACAGCCTCCACATCAAACGGAAGTGTCTTCTCTGTTTCACTCTCGATACAAAAAGTCATAATATAATTTTTCTCCCGTATATATTTTTTCAAGTCCCCCTAAATCTGACAAAGAAATATCACTATCATTCAATATTCCGCTGTTTATCTTTCTGCGAACAATCGCTATTGCAACTTTGTCGTAATCCGTTTCTTCCTTTTCATTCTCCACCACAGGCTCGCCCGATTGTTTCTTTTTGATCAAATACATAATCGAAGATACCACACTGTCGGCAATATACACCGCCACCGTTTCGCGCATCTTTAGCGGCAAGGATTTATAATTGTATTCCTGTAAAAGCCGCACTGCCTTTGGCGGAAATTTATTCGCCTTACAAACCTCCTCGAGTGTCTTATTCTTTGCTTTACATTCACTGACAATGATACGATGATAATAACCGCCGTTTTTTGCCACGTCAACATCCATATGGAGTAGTCTTGCGGTTTTCTCCGCAAAATAAGCCGTATGTATGGCATTATAATAAAGCTCTTTGTCTTTCTCCTTATATTTTGCAAGCATCTTGTATTCCTGGTCATTGATTGCCAGATATTTTCCCTTTTCCTTGTCAATCACGGCAGAGCCGTAATATTTCAAAACCGCCAGCATAATGATAAACGTTATAAAAAGATTGATCACAGTTATCGCAAGCGTGTCCCCCGATATTGCTCCACGGCTTTCAAACGCAAGCTTTGATGCCATTCCTGCAACATATAAGATGGTTGCTACCGCCATCGGCGCACCCGTTTTGTAATCCTCATCCAGTTTTTCAAACAGCACAGCAAAAACAACACCCATGATAAAATAGAGCATAAATATAAGGACATCCGCTGATGCCAGATACACGCAGATACCGAGAAGCCCCACATATGCCAAAATTCCCGTCACGGTGTTGGAGAACAGGGAAAGCGCAAGCGCAAGCGAAGGCAAAGCCCACCCGTCATCCTGTAATGTTGGCAAAAGACAAGAAGTGATTGTCGAAGCCAGAAAGGTAAGAACAAATCTGAAATAATGACTGCCATTATCGTAATGCAGTGTTTTGAAGACCGACGACTGTATCAACGAAAAGATAACCGCACCAACACATACGGCTGCAATAATAACCAATATAAAAATATCGCGAAACGACTTTCCGTATGCATAAGCTGCCACCCCCACTGACGGCACTGACAGCAAAAACATCAATATAAGCAAAAGCGCTTTCTGCCAACGTGCCTCTCCCTTTTTTTTCATAGTAATAACCGTGTCCTTTCTACCGTTTGCGCGTCTGTGTCTTTTTGTTACTGTTTGTCCGATTATTGGACTTGCTCTCATAATCCTCGTATGCTTTGACAATCTTCTGCACAAGCGGGTGCCTTACGACATCTTTGCTTGTCAGATTGATAAATGCGATATCATCTATCTTTCCAAGCACTCTCGTCGCCACATCAAGTCCCGACTGCGTGCCCAGAGCCAAATCCTTCTGCGAGGCGTCTCCCGTAATGATCACTTTCGAACCAAATCCAATACGTGTCAAAAACATCTTCATCTGTGCAGGCGTCGTATTCTGCGCTTCATCAAGAATAATATAGGCATTGTCAAGCGTCCGCCCACGCATATACGCTAATGGCGCAACTTCAATCAGACCCTTCTCCATATTTTTCTGAAAACCGTCCGCACCCATAATCTGATAAAGCGCATCGTAGAGCGGCCTTAAATACGGATCGACCTTACTCTGCAAATCGCCCGGCAGAAAACCAAGTTTTTCGCCCGCCTCGATCGCCGGTCTTGTAAGAATGATACGCTCCACCTCATGATTGCGAAACGCGGTGATTGCCATTGCCATTCCAAGGTATGTCTTTCCTGTTCCTGCAGGTCCAAGTCCGAATACGATCATATTTTTGCGAATTGCATCAATATATTCCTTTTGTCCCAATGTCTTTGGTTTAATCGCTTTTCCCGCAATCGTATGACAGATACAATCTGCGTCTATCTTCAAAAGCGAATCTGTTTCTTCCGAATCATGCGACAGCTCCAGTCCATAGGTCACATTCTGTTCCTGTATCGTATTCCCGCGCCTAGATAACTCCACAAGCTCCTCGATCAGTTTCTCAGCCGCCTTTACCGCTGTTTTCTCTCCGCTGATCCGCACCTCGCCGTTTCTGTCCGTTATCACAACCTGTAAATCATCTTCTATCTGCCTGATATAAGCATCATGACCGCCAAAAATATTCTGCATATGCTCCGTGTCAATCTGCATTCCAATCTGAATCTTCCCCAATACTTCGTTTACTCCTTTTCCGTTTCCTCATCATCTTGTTCCGTTTTTATAATATCCACATGTTCACCTGTAGACTTAATCACAAGCACACTTCCATTTATTTCCATTCCATCCCTATTTTCTACTATTTTAACACTTTTTTCAACAATTTGTACCCCTTTTTCATTTAAACCTGAAAGAATTTTTTCAAACCAGTCCGAAAGAAGCGTTTCCATCTCCTCCTGTGTGTATGTCATATACTTTATATAATACTCTTTTTTACTGATTTTACCATAGTAAACGGGAAGATAAATACTATCCAACAAAATAAGCTGTTTTTTTTCGGTAACGGTTTCATAAGGAGAAACTTTTTTGCCAAGCAAAAACTCATATACAGGCAGCGCGTCAAAATGATGACCAAACGCCTCCAAAAAACCGACATTTGTGTCATTTTCTGTATAGCAGATTACAGGATACGTCCTTTGAATGGAATCATTACACTCCATTAATGTCTGTATCCATATGTCGGCGTCAGCGTCATAAATATGATATCCAGAAATAAGCTGTTCCTCATTATAAATCGGTACGCACCCTGAAACCAGCACATCTCCTATTTCTAAACGATCCCCCGCTTTTACCATAGGAACGCCATTTCTAGTGACAATAGATGTGATAACGCCAGCCTCGTTTGCTACAATATTCGTTCCCCTCCCCTTCGTTTCAACAGGCTCCGTCTTTTCGTTTTCTTTTACTTCCACATATAGCTTTGTTCCCTCAAAATAAATCGAAGTCCACGTGACATTTTCAAAATGCTTTCGCAGGCGCTTCTCCTCCTCATCACAGTTGATACTGTCCTTTCTGATGCCATAGTGAATGTTTTCTTCTTTCAAAAAATCCGTCATCTCATCATCACTGATCTGTATATTTCCCACATACTCAATCGCCCAAACATATCCCGTCACAAAATTGAGCATCACAAGACATGCCACAACTCCCGCAAAAAAAATAATCCTTTTTTTGATAAAAGGAAAATAAAATGGTATCCCGCTTTTTTTCACAACTTTTGCCCGTGTTCCCGTCTTTTTCAAAAATGGGACAAGCCTTCTAAAATCTGCGGC
The DNA here is from genome assembly GCA_029067805.1 of Lachnospiraceae bacterium. Classification (GTDB taxonomy): domain Bacteria; phylum Bacillota; class Clostridia; order Lachnospirales; family Lachnospiraceae; genus COE1. The sequence continues at coordinate 1,508 of JAIEDW010000313.1, read as the reverse complement.
ATACACCTCGCATATACAAGTTTCATTGTCCCGCTGAATATTCCACAGTTCAATGTTATGCATTCTGCACATATTAAAAAAACGCTCTAAATAATCGCCGCCGAGTTTAATGATAAGGCAGCCCTTTATATAACGAATATAATTATTCTGCAAGAGCCTCACCTCATTGTTCTCTTATTACCCTTACTTCATTGATCTGTCCCGATATCTTCATGTCATCATTACAGTAATGCTCAATCAGGAGCTTTTCGCCGCACACGCAAAATTTAATGCCATATCCTTTAACAATGATCTCATGGCAAGTATAGGAGATAATTCCTTTAAAATTCTCCACAAATACGTCCGACTTTCCGATCATATGGATCAAAGTCGCATTAACGACCATATCCTTTGGCAGCGAAAAAGCGTCCGCAAAGCGTTCTCCCGCGCTCATCATATCCTGTTTAAACACGTTATATCGACTCATATATCTGCACCATAAAAAAATGAAGTATAGGCTTACTATACTTCATTCTATGTGCGCTATTTCGTTACTATTCCCTTAATTAGCGGCTTTTTTGTGACAGGAGTGTCATTTATCGTGTACGCTTTCAAAAACCGCTGCCTTGCGTTTTCCAATTTATCTTTGTCATTGGCATGGATTGTGGCAAGTGATTCGCCCTTTTTCACGGCATCACCGACTTTCTTGTGAAGCACCAGTCCTACCGAAAGATCGATCTCACTTTCCTTGGTTTCGCGTCCGCCTCCAAGGATCAGCGAACAGATGCCGATTTCGTCGCACTCTATTTTTTGTATATATCCGTCGGCAGGTGACGCGATTTCCTCTATGATAGAGGCCTTGGGAAGTCTGTCCGTATCATACACCAGTTCTCTGTTTCCGCCTTGCGCCTCTATGAAGTCCGCAAACTTCTCCAGTGCGCTCTTATCTTCGATACACTTTTTCAACATACGTTCCGCTTCGTCGACCGTTTCTGCCTTTCCTGCTGCCACAACCATATAAGATCCGAGTGTCAGACAAAGCTCCTCAAAGTCACGCGGTCCCTTTCCGTTTAAGGTATCGATCGCCTCTTTCACCTCAAGCGCATTTCCGACCGCAAAGCCGAGTGGCTGATCCATATCGGAAACAATCGCAACCGTGTTTCTTCCTGCGCCTTTTCCAATCGATACCATCTCTCGTGCAAGCGCAAACGAATCCTCCTCTGTTTTCATAAAGGCTCCGCTTCCCGTCTTTACGTCAAGCACGATCGCATCCGCTCCCGCGGCAAGCTTTTTGCTCATAATGGACGATGCGATCAACGACATGTTATCGACCGTTGCCGTCACATCACGAAGCGCATACAGTTTTTTATCGGCAGGCGCAAGATCCGCCGTCTGCCCCATGATCGCGATTCCGATGCTGTTGACATTCTCCTTAAACTGCGCCTCCGATATCCCCGTAGAAAAGCCTTCAAAGCTCTCCAGCTTGTCAATCGTGCCGCCCGTATGTCCAAGTCCTCTGCCGCTCATCT
>JAIEDW010000312.1 GCA_029067805.1 Lachnospiraceae bacterium | reverse complement strand
CCTGACCGTGAATTTTTTAACGAAGAAGCGGAGATGGTGGAATTCAATACAACAGAGGGTGAAATCGGTGTCTATGCAGGCCATGCGCCGCTGACGGTCATCGTAAAGCCAGGCGTCCTTACTGTGACACAGGGTGAAACGGTGAGAAATGCCGCGCTTCATGCCGGTTTTGTGCAGATTCTTCCCGATGAGGTGACGATTCTGGCGGAGATTATCGAGTGGCCGGAGGAGATTGATCAGGCGCGTGCGGAAGCTGCAAGGCAGAGAGCAGAGGAGCGTCTTGCGGGGCGTGACGCAAACATTGACCTTGACAGAGCGCAGGTGGCGTTGATGCGAGCAGTTGCGCGTATTAATACTGTTGGATTGAAATAAAGACTGATGTAAAAACCACTGCCTAAGATATCTTGGACAGTGGTTTTGCAATATATGCGGATGCAATAGGGATTGATTTATAGAAAATTTTAAGGAGGAGGAATATGAAAATTAATAAAAAATTTGTGAGAACATGGGCAGTTCTATTGGTGTTTGCAGTAGCATTTGCCTTTTTGGCGCCGTCCAATGTGGCTACTGTGGAGGCGAAAACATATCACATCAAGGCATGGGCAGCTGCGGGCGGCGGTATCACGGATGAGGGAACAAAGAATGTCAGTGGAGGAAAAGATATCACATATCATATTTATCCAGATAAAGGACATGTGGTGAATTATGTCACTGTAGATGGAGAAAACATCGGCGCTGTTACCGAGTATACGTTTCATAAGGTTGACAGAGATCATGAGATATGCGTATATTTTATAACGGAAGCGGCGCGAAATGTTGTTAATAAGAAAAATCTAACCGTGGTAGGCAGTTATTCGCTGACAAACGGCACAGGTTCTTATCAACCAAATGCCAAGGTGACGATTGATGCCGGAATTATGCCAGGATTTCGCTTTGCGGGCTGGCTTGCGTCGGACGGAAAAATTTATCCATCGGCTCAGTCTACGATTACGATGCCAAATTATGATGTGATTCTGTACGCGAACTGGACGGCGGACGGCGTGGCAGGCGGGTTAGGTCAGATTGCGACGACAAATTTAAAGGGAGAGCAGTTATACGGTTGGACGGCAATCGCCGATAAACTTGTGACTTTTTCGCCAAAAGATACGCAGGACGGAAAGAGCGCAACGATGAATGTCAGCGTATCGGGCTTTAACTGCTATGTTGACGCGGCAACGATTGCGGTCTTGAATGCAAGACAGGGCATTGCGCTCAATGTTTCGTACGGCGCGGATGTGAGTTTTACGTTTTTGAGCGATGTCGAGAATATTTTCTTTACAGGGACAGAATTGAGCTATACTAGCGCGACGACATCGGCGGGCTTTGCGCATGTGAAAAACATCTATTTCGCGGAACAGGGAGTCATTGGCACAAGTGTGTTTGCCAATGTGTATCTGCCCGAGGCAGTCGTGGGACAAAACGCGTATGTATACTTGATCGATGAAAAGGGCAATGAGCTGGCTTACATGACGGCTGTGGTTGACGGCACGAATCGGATTTCGGTGCCTTTGGCGGCAAAAATAAACTTTAAAGTTACCTACTGATACGCAAAATTATGATAAAGTAACTTATAATCAAGGAAATGCATATGATAATCATAAAAACAAGGAACAGGATTGGAACAATGGATTATTATAAAGCATTTCCTTCTTATATGGGGTATGGCGATATGCCCTACAACAATGCAATATATCAAGGCTATGGCAGACAAAGTCTGGCAGCCGTGCAACAGCCGATGGCATTTCCGGAGGACAGGATATTGGAGGATATGGAATACTTGCAGCAGATGTATCCGACTTATGCGAAACGGTATCAGAGTGTGATCAGCAGTGTTGTAGACAAGATGGATTATGAGAGCAGCTTTATCTATGACCAGTATCCCGATAAGCTTAGTATTCAGCGCATGGTGGAAAGCGTTATGGTTGTGATCAGATCAGACGAGAAGCAGGATGCGGACAGCCTGAACAATGAGGGAGACCGTGAACCCGTGCAAAATTCGGAAAACAGCAATATAACGTCGGATACGCTCACGGAACGGGCGCCGTGGAGTGAGAAAGAGGCGTGGATCAAAGAGCTTGTCACAGTATTGATGTACTATGAAATCCTTGCCCGCAGAAAACGCAGACAAAAAAAGTATTGGATGGTATGATTTGACAGGAGAGCGACACTGACCGCAAAAAGTCGGTGTCGTTTTTTAATGCGCAGACCCGTGCAGAGGAAATATGCCACTAGAAGTGGCGCACGGGTCGCGCGGCGAGTAGGGAAGCAACCTTCCCTACTCGATTAAAATAACAAATGTATCTGTAAAAATGCTTGCATAATCTCAGAAAAAAATATAATATTTCATTGAGAGAACATATATAATCCCTTTGGAAAGGAGTACTGTTGTAAAATGAAAAAGAGCAGAATACAAAAGACAATTATCATGGGAATCGCGATTTTGGCGCTATTTATTCAGTCGACGCTTCCGGTTCATGCGATGACAGTATACGAGAGTGACGGCACATATCATGCGGAGGGTTATATTATTATCGGAGAGAGCCACAGCGCAATGGCGGCACATGCATTTGGATTGAAACCGGAGGTATTGGGGAATGACATTACGTTTGATTACCTGTTGGATTCGAGCATAGAGGTTACAGAAAGTGGGAGCGCCAATACCTTTACGATGAAAGGCAATCTGTTTTTTGTATTTGAAGGTGATTCCGGCGTGGACGGCAACTGCCAGACCCAAAAGGACTATATTTACAGTGACGGAGCGGGTAAGCGGGGACGCGGGGTCGAAAAAATTCATGAAATTATTGATACGAATCAGAACGTGGCACATTGGAATATTATTTCTATGCATGGAGCGGCGGAGGCAAGACTGGGATCGGAAGAGGTTGCGAAATATTATGTAAACTCATACCGTAACTGGATGAAATATGAGTTCCCACAGGCGGACTTCTATTTCCTCTCTGTAGCGACGATGACAAAGTATTACAGAGCCACGCCCGACAAAGCGATATTTAACGACACACTGGCGGCGGCATTTCCGGACAAGTTCCTTGATTATACAGATTTTTATGCGTCGAGAAGCAAGGAGAGAATGATTGATACGATCCACTGGGACAGCGATACCTATATCGATCTGATTTTGGACGTAATGGGGAAAGTTGCGCAGAACAGACCGAAAACAGTGGAAGTGGAATATACGGTTACGGACGTAGATGAAATATTATACACAAATGATACAACAGTCTTTTATGTACAGCCCGCAGTTGAGAGCGCGGTCGTTTCGGCTTTCTGCGAAACAGGCGTTCCGGTACAGGTGACGGGCGTTACAAGCAACGGTTTTTACCGCGTCTGCATCAGCGCTGACGGAGAGGAAAGCTTTGTTGCGGGAGACGGTTTGTCGCAGCAGTCACCCCCTTTTCTTTCGCAAAACGGTTGAAAAACCCTCTGAAAAGAAATATAATACATCTTATAGAGAAGTTACAAATAGGAGAAACTCACGGAAGTTACGTGAAAATGCAACAGACTGATATCAACAATGTTTAGAGGAAAGGAAGTAGCTTTATGAGAAAACAAAATCAGAAGAAAACCTACAGAATTGTGTGTGCAGCGGTGTTGACGGCAATTGCTGTAATGTCTGTCGGAGCTAGCAGCAAGGCAGCAGAAGAAACTGTAAATACTCCGGTGGCAGAAACGGGTCTTCCGATGACGCCGCCCGATTTGGCAGCAGGAGTTGGACAAGTGCAGAAGCCCACACAGATTGTCGGAAATATGTATCGCAGTGAGCTGACAAATGAGTGGATTGACGTAAGCTTGATGCAGCAGCGTCCTGTGGCGATTATGGTCGACAACGAAAAGATTGCGCTGCCGCACTACGGGCTGACAGAGGCGGACGTGGTGTATGAGATGATGAACAGCACTGCAAATGATCGGATTACGCGTCTTATGGCAGTGGTGAAAGATTGGGAAAAGATCACGCAGTTTGGAAATATCCGCAGTACAAGACAGACGAATGTTATGCTTGCGGCAGAATGGAATGCCATTTTGTGTCATGACGGAGGGCCGTTCTATATCAATGAATGGATTTCAAGAGATTATGCGAATAATCTGAGTGGCGGATTTTCCCGCATCAATAACGGTAAAGCGAGAGAATTTACAGAGTATATTACCGCAGGTGAGCTGAACAGGAGAATTCAGAGCGCAGGCTATACCAAACAGTACAATGCCTTTTATCCTGGACAGCATTTTAATTTCTCTGACGTGGAATTGGACTTGTCGGCAAATCCTACGGCGAGAGTATGCAATCAGATTGTCCTGCCGTTTCCGCATAACCAGTCGACGCTGATTTATAATGCAGCAACGGGTACTTATGATTATTATGAGTACGGAAAAGCGCACACGGATCCGCTGCACAACAATGCACCGCTAACGTTTAAAAATCTGTTGATACAGGATACAACATTTGCGCAACTTGATAAGCACGGATATCTGATTTACAATGCAATCGATGCCGGACGTTCCGGCTACTATATCACGAACGGAAAAGCGATTGAGGTGGTATGGGCAAAGGTTGGGGAAAATTTACCGACTGTTTATTTCGATAAAGTGACAGGTGCGCCGATTCAGATTAATACTGGAAAGACATATATTGCGCTGGTACCTTCCGATTCCTGGGCAAATGTTGCGATTCAGTAGAACGAATGTTTGTGCGACAGATGATAAAGGAACAAAAACGAGGAAATTTATGAAAAAATTTAGAAAAAAGATATCGTTTACGGTGTCTGTAATGCTGATTGGGAGTATGATACTCTTATCGGGATGCAAAGCGTCTGACGGACCAACATCGGAGATTGAAGCCCTGCCGGATGAAAAGGTTGTAGAGGTTGTTGCGGCTACAGATACTCAGCCCGCAGAGCCGGAAACAAAGGACGAAAAACAGGACAAACTCGAAACAGAAATCAAAACAGAAACCAAGGCAGAGCCTGCGGAAGAAGAAACGGTGCAGACAAAGCCGGAACCGGAGAACGAACCGGATCAGAAGGAAACCGTTCCTGCAGCGGGAGAAGACGTGGCTAGTTTTGTTTCAGAGGGCTCCGTTTCGGACAGTGATTATGCCGTGATCGTTAAAGGCGTAACAATCCCCCTTCGCGGTGATATGCGCAATTATACGGCGTCTTTGGGAGATCCAGATGACTTTGCTTCTGCCAAAAGCTGTACGGAGGCGGGAGAGGACAAGGTCTATACATACGGCGGCGCGGTAATCTATACTTATATTACAAACGGTGCGGATGTCATTTCACTGATCGAAATTACGGGCAGTGAAACGCTCGTGTCGGGAATTCATATCGGCAGTACGAAGGAAGAGGTTATCGTGGCATTCGGAAGCGCTTATACGGAACAGGGTTCGGAATGGCTGTACGAGATGGGAAATAAAACAATCGGTCTGGAGATGTCCGGTGATAAGGTATCTTTCATAGAACTGTTTGGATAATAAGGAGGATTAAGGTGGTATTTAGTTCAGGTATCTTTTTATTCTTCTTTTTGCCAATCGTATACCTGTTATACTGTATCTGTCCAAATTTAAAATTTAAAAATGCATTGTTAATTTTGGCAAGTTTGTTTTTCTATGCCTTTGGCGAGCCGATCTACATTTTTTTGATGATCGGCTCGATTTTTGTAAATTATTGTCTCGCGCGTCTGATCTCGGCGAGTCAACAGTGGGCAAAAACTGCGCTTGTTTTGGCCGTTGTGTTTAACATCGGTCTTTTGGCAGTGTTTAAGTACAGTGCGGTGTTCGTGGAATCGGTTGGAGGACTTTTTGGTTTGTCGTTTGCCGTTCCCGAAATAGCGCTTCCAATTGGCATTTCGTTCTATACGTTTCAAGCGCTTTCGTATTGTATCGACGTATACAGGGATCGGGATACCGTGCAGAAAAATGTGTGGAAACTGATGCTCTACATATCGTTTTTCCCGCAGTTGATTGCAGGACCGATTGTAAAATATCATGATATTGAGGCGCAGCTTTCCGACAGGCGTGTCACAATTACTGACGCAGCGCTCGGCATTCGGCGTTTTATCTGCGGTCTTGCGAAAAAACTTTTG
>JAIEDW010000311.1 GCA_029067805.1 Lachnospiraceae bacterium | reverse complement strand
GCATGTGATGTAACAAATATTTTGTGCGGAGAACAGGGCTGCAGCGCTGTCTTTGGACCACAAAAGGGCGCAACGCCGACAATGATTGAGCAGATGGATGAATGGCTTGCTTCTTATGCAAAGCTGACTACTGAAAAATATCCGCACGCCAATGCAAAGCAGGCTGGAACAGGTGCAGCAGGCGGTTTGGGATTTGCCTTTCTTTCCTATACCAATGCTGTATTGGAATCCGGAATCAAGATTGTTTTGGAAGAAACAAAGTTGGAAGACTATATTACGTCAGCCGATATCGTTGTAACCGGAGAGGGACGGCTTGACGGGCAGACTGTGTTTGGCAAAGCGCCGATTGGCGTTGCCGGACTTGCAAAAAAACATGACAAAAAAGTGATTGCATTCTCAGGCTGTGTGACAGAAGACGCCGTTGCTTGCAATGAACACGGAATTGACGCGTTTTTCCCTATTTTGAGAGGCGTACAGACCTTGCAGGAGGCTATGGATCCGGACAATGCAAGAAAGAATATGAGTGCCACTGTTGAACAGGTATTTCGTTTAATACAAACAATTCAGGAATAGGGGGATTTTGATTATGGGATATGATTTTAATACATTGGGAGCAATCATTGGTCTAATCATTGCGATCATACTGATCATCAAAAAAGTACAGCCAGCCTACAGCCTTATCTTGGGCGCTTTAATTGGCGGTATCATTGGCGGCGGCGGACTGGTAACCACCGTAAATACAATGGTGACGGGCGCACAGAGCATGATGTCCTCTGTCCTTAGAATTATGACTTCCGGTATTTTGGCAGGAGCGCTTATCAAAACCGGCTCTGCCGAAAAAATTGCCGAAACAATTGTCAACAAGTTGGGCGAAAAACGGGCAGTCATCGCAATTGCTGTCGCAACTATGATCATCTGCGCCGTAGGTGTTTTCGTCGATATCTCCGTTATTACCGTCGCTCCTATTGCGATTGCAATCGGACAAAAAGCCGGACTTTCTAAAAGCGGCATTCTGCTGGCTATGATTGGCGGCGGCAAAGCGGGCAATATTATTTCGCCAAATCCAAATACAATCGCGGCATCCGAAGCATTCAGCGTAGATTTGACCGCGTTAATGATGAAAAATATTATTCCCGCACTGTTTGCGCTTGTAATGACGGTTGTCCTTGCCTCCATTTTATCAAAAAAGAAACAAGATGACCTGGAAAACACAGATGAGCACAACCATGAGAAAAAACTTCCGAACTTGGCAGCAGCAGTCAGCGGTCCGCTCGTAGTCATTATCTTACTGGCGCTGCGTCCTCTCTGCGATATCAGTATTGATCCATTGATCGCACTGCCGCTTGGCGGAATGATCAGCATTATCGCTACAGGCAATCTCAAAGAAACTATTCCGTATACGGAATTTGGTCTTAGCAAGGTTATCGGCGTATCCGTCCTGTTGATCGGCACAGGCACAATCGCGGGAATTATCAAGGCATCCGCACTTCAATATGACGTTATTACCCTAATTGAAGCAATGAATATGCCTACCTTCATCCTTGCTCCATTTTCCGGTATCCTTATGGCAGGCGCAACTGCGTCAACAACAGCCGGAGCGACTATTGCATCACAGACCTTTGCACCCACATTACTGGCACAAGGTGTATCTGCACTCTCCGCAGCTGCAATGATACACGCCGGAAGTACCGTAATCGACTCTCTGCCTCATGGTTCCTTCTTCCATGCGACGGGTGGTTCTGTCAATATGAGTATTAAGGACAGAATGAAACTGATACCGTTTGAGGCTTGTATCGGATTGACAAGTACTGTTGTGGCTGTCATTATTTACTTGATAGCTAAATAAACCGAACTACATAAATTCCCAAATATTAGATATAAAAATCCCCCGCAAAATATTGCGGGGGACATTTTTATCCGCTATGTATTGTTTACATAATCTTTGTAATCATTGCTTCCTGTTCTCTCTGTCTTTTGAACATCGCAATTTTCACTTTCTGCAAAGCTTCATCGCGCTTTAACTCTGTCGATGCCTTTCCGACATCCAGATCTTCGATGCGGCTCTGCGCTGCCGTCATGTTCTCGTAAGCCACCTGGTTAGAACGCTCTCTTGCTGCAAGTCCGTTTGCGTTTGCGCCTAACTTGCTTCTGTCGGCGCTTACTTTATCAATTGCCTTATCGATCGCGTCAAGATCGATCTTGCCGCCTGTCACACTGAACCCTGCTAATCCGAGCGCATCAAGACTTGCATTTTGAAGTTGAATCCGGCTGCCCTTTCCGGTCGGGTTGCTTGCAATATCCATCGTCGCCATACTGCCGTCCATCAGCTTTGTCTGATTGTAAATTGTATTCTTTCCAGACTCATTAATGCCGGAAAGCTGCTGATTAATCTCGTCCTGTATGATGCGTTTATCGTCATCGCTGTTTGTACCGTTCATCGCCTGTACAGCAAGTTCTCTGACACTTTGCAATCTATCCATGATGCTGTCATATCCGCCGTCTGCAATATTTGTGACATTAATACCTTCTCTGGTATTTCTCGTTGCTGCTTTTGTCGCACTTGCATTTGCTTTTAACTTATTCGCAATCGCCATTCCGGCAGCATTATCTGCCGCACGATTAATTTTTTTACCGCTGGCAATCCGTCCGTAGCCCATCACTGATTGAATTTTTGTAATCCCGCGCATAACAATCACCCTTTCTTGTTATTTTTATATCAATCTTTTATCCAATATTTCATTACTTATATCATATCCGATTTTTTATCATTTGGCAATATACGGAAAAAAATTTTTATAGCTCAAGATTTGACATCCGAATTACTAAATCCGAGTAAATTCCCGCCGGAATATCCTCTGTGAAACTGTACTCCGTCATATCGTCCTGAGAAAAATTATAGACCATGACTCTGCTCTTTTCAAAATCGACTAGCCAATACTCACGTACCCCTGCGGAACGATACTTAAAAAGCTTTGTCGTATAGTCGACTTTTCTGCTTGCAGGGGATACCACCTCGATAATCCAGTCGGGAGCTCCGTTACAGCCTTTATCATCCAGCTTGTTCGGATCCAGAATCACACAGATATCCGGCTCCACATAACTCTTATCGTCAGCGTCTATGAATACGCCAAACGGTGCGATATCAACCTCGCCCTTTCCGTTATTTTTTCTGATATGCTCACGGATTGTCGCAAAGAGCTCTCCTACGATTCGCTGGTGACCTCTTGTGGAGGGCGCCATATAATAAACCTTTCCGTCAATCAGTTCCGCCCGCTGCCCGTCGGGAAGCTCATATATATCATTTACTGTATATGTATTTAACTCCATTAGTGCCATCTTGCGTTCTCCTTGTCCTTCGTGTTTTATTGCATTTAGTATATCATATCCTTACTGTTTCGTCAAAGCCCTCTGTTTTCAAGACCTGTTATTTGGTCTTAAACAGATTGATGACCAGTTTCAGTCCATACTTTACATACTGTACAAAGATACCAGGGTCTTTAACACAGTCCCCCATTCGTCGAATGATATACTTCGGTCTCAAATAAAAGCTAAGCAGTATATTCTTTCGAAGCTTCATAACTTCTTCCAATGTCAAGTACATGGTTCCTTTCGTGCTGGAATGGAAAAAATCACTTCCAAGCACTGATTTTTCCAACAAATTTTCCTGTTTACACGTTTCATACATCGGCGTTCCGTAAAAGGGAAGCGCGATCGTCACTTCAATAAAATCCGGATCGGTTTCCATCACAAGTTTTTTTGTCAAAAGGATATCCTCTTTTTTCTCCCAGGGAAATCCGATGACGAAGTATCCCCAAAAACGCAGACCGATTTCCTTACACCACTTTGCAGCCTGCCTGTTTTCTTCCACAGTTGTCCCTTTTCGCATTATTTTCAGCATCTCATCACTGCCTGATTCAAAGCCAAACGCAACCAGGAAACACCCCGCTTTTTTCATCAGCTCCAGTGTTTCTTTTTTGAGCGGACGCACGCGCGAATTTGCGGTAAACTCAATTTTGCCATAGAGTTTTGAGTCAATAATCAACTCGCACATCTTCTGCACCCACGCCGGATCAATCGTAAAGGTATCCGCCTTAAAGAAGAAATTTCTGATGTGATGCTTCTCATAACACTCAATCATTTCTTCCAGTACATTTTCCGGACTGCGAAAGCGCACACGCTTTCCCGATATTTCGGGCGTCAGACAAAACACGCACTGACTCGGACAGCCTCTTGCGGTCTGGATCGTCGCCATCGCCTCTTTTGTGTCGGGACGGATGTACAACTCATTTCGCATCAGCTCCCTTGCAGGAAAAGGCTGCGCGTCAAGGTCATCATCCCACACATGAAATCTGGTCGGGACGATTTTATCGTTTTCGTCTTTATATAAGATATTGTTGATTTCCGCAGGCGTTCCGATGCCCTTAAAACAATAATCCGCAACTTTTCCGATACAGAAATCAATTTCTCCACCAATCAGATAGTCAACATTGGACAAATCAAGCATATCAAGCATCGCCTGTTCGGGGTCAAAAAAGAGCGCGCCCTTTAACACAACGATCGGATCATACTTTTCTTTTAAGGTATTTACAACCTTGATATCATCAAAAATCGTGGTATTTGTGATACTCATCATGATCATATCCGGCTGAAACGCATCCATATCCTTTAACAGTACATCAAAGGTATCGCCCTGTGTCTGGTAATCCTGAAGCTTTACCTCATAACCGCCTTTCATCAAAATTGCAGCGGCATAACCCAGATCATTACAGGCACGCATTGCCTGCGCGGAGCCGTCATCAATATTTTGCTGACAGCGATCCTCGCCCCTCTGAAAAAGTGCTCCGGGCGGATAAAATAATAATACTCGTTTCTTACTCATTTGATACTTTCCTCTATCTTGTATTTTTTGTTTTCGGTTACTTCAGCGCATACAGATATACACTGTACGGTATGCCTTCCTTGTCGTATTTGTTGAAGAAATCCAGCTCCATTTCCTCGGCATTGGTAATCTCCACTCTGGAAAAAATATAGTCACAGCCAAGCTCCTTTAATGCCGACGCATCAATCTGAATATCCTGCGGTGGTGCATCCGCATTTGCGCCAAAATCATATAAATTCTCTCCCGACGCGGAGAAGAGATACGCCCGGCAGCCCCACTCGTCATAATACTTCTGCCACCGCTCACTGCCGTCAAGCGTGGGGGCAATTGCCGTCCGAAACTGTTCTTTATAGCTCTGGCTGTAATAACCGCAGTAACCGTCAATCGTCGTGATGCCGTTATAAGAGAGCATCGCCGGGTGAAATCCGTAGGCACACGCTCCCTGATCCGCTGTATATCCGATATCCTTCTTGATGTCCTTGATTAAAGAAGCGCCGTAAAATTCACCGTAGCTCAACTGATTGACTTCTTCGTGTTTCACCAGCTTATACAAATTGCAATAGCATGTATTATAAAAATCACTGTATTCACACTGCGTTCCACCCACAACCACGATTGCCAAAATGCAGGCAAGATACGCTATTCTTTGATGTTTTTGAAACAGATCTTTCACTGCGATAAAGAACGCAAAATACCATGCAAAGGCGTTGAAAAAGATCGTTCTGCCGTACTGAAAGCCTTTCAACGGGGGAAGAAGCGTTTCAATTAGGTTTCTGAGCGGTTCCCAGAAATAGAGCGCGTATACAGCACAGTTAAACACAATAAACAAAACCGTGAGGTTAAACGCATCAGCGTACACTTTGCCCTTCTTTTTACCTGTCACATACTGTATGTTGTTCCAGATAAAATATAGTGCACACACTGGAAGCACAAAATAGGTATGCACAGATTTTGCATGGGAAAATCCATACAGAAATACTGTCACAAAACTTTTGCATAAGTCGGCAATCCCATAGTTTGCGATCACCATCGTACTTCTGATGGTCGCCTCATCGGACAACAGCATCACACTGAATAATCGGTACTCAAAACACACAAACCCCAGCATCAATGCCAAAAACGCGCCAGCAAGACGCAGGGACGGTTTTTTATCCCTAATCCATAAAGCAACGATCGCGATCAGCAGATATCCCAGCAAAAACGCGCCAAAAAACGTGAAATACGAGAGTAACGGATATAAAAACACCGCAAAATAAAGCCACTTGTTTGACTCACGATAAATCCGAATAAGAAGATACAAAATAAGCGGCATAGACGCAAAACAAATCGCATACATAGGATATAACGGCAGCGTTGCAAATGCCACGGCCACCAAAACGACTATTTTTTCATACTCTTGATAAGTTTTTCCTAACACAAGTTTCGCCAGCAAAACACTGGAGCATAACGCAATCACAAGCTTTAACACGAAACCAACAATATATGCATAGATATCCGGCAAGATCAGATATAAGATATTATAAAGGGAAAACTCGGACGGAAAATAATTTCTGTGAATGCTTCCCAGTATAGGCATCTCCTGATGATGCACAAAAAACGCCTCATTATCATGAAGCATTTTCAGTTGTGTAATAAATAAGTCCAGATTATCGCAAATACCCACATATATATGCTCGCGGCACAACAACAGGATAAGCGCCTCACACGCAAAAATCCCTCCCGCCAAAATCCAGTGCCAGCGTTTTCTGATTACGTTTCCGATTGCATTCATCTTACACGTTCCATCCTTTAACGTCCGTTCTGTCCTGTTTTATTCAAATCCTTGTCAATATCTTAATCAATGCATTGCCGATATAATCAAATTCTGATATAACTGCTGTAACGGCATCGTCGGATCGACCTCAAAGCCTTCCTTACACGGTATGATCTGACCGTTTGGCATCACAAAACTTCCATCATTGATCAATGCCGGAAGCGCCGCCGTTTCAAATACCATATCGTTAATCTCGGTATACTCGGGCACATACTGCGAAAAATCCTGCATGATAAACCGATAAATCTTGCGTGCAAGCAGGTTGTAGCCCGCATCGTTCAAATGGCAGCCATCGCAGATAAAGTTCCCGTATTTTTCAAGCGCCTCCCGATTGTCTGCCGTATTCAACTCATAATCCGCGTAAAGATCCAGTACCGGTATCCCGTAATACTCACAGCGGTCAAGCATCGCAACGCGGTACTGTTTTAACGTGCCCGTACCGCAATTCCCGTAAGTGCTTCGCTTATAGGGGTGCGTTGCATCGGCGTCTTTGCTCTGTTGATACGGCACCACAAAAACGATATCCGCCTCGGGATAGGTATTCTTTAAATACGATATTATCCTGTTTAATGCCCCGTAAAACGTATTGACACAAGTGTCCGTACGCTTTCCGATCGGACAGTCGCCGAACCAGAAATCATTGGTGCCTCCAAAAACAATGATCAAATCCGCTGTCTTATCCATATTGTACATTCTGTCCACAAAAGAACCCGGATTGGTATACGGGCTTTCAATATCGGTAATTCTGGAGCCCGATACGCCGTAATTGTTTACATGCGCACCCGTAAGTTTTGACAAAATCACAGGATATGCTTTATCCGAAGAACTTGCGCCGATTCCCTCCGTGATGGAATCACCCAGAGCATTAATATTGTGGTATTTATCAAGCGGAATTTCCCGCAACACAACTTCCATCTGCTCCGCCTGTATCATTTCCAATTCGGGATCGATTTGCGTTGTCGGCACTTCCGCCTCCGCTTCCTCAATCGCCTCCTCAGAAACTTCTGCCTCTGCCGCTGATGCCGAAATAGGCGTCATCAGCATCAGCACCATGCCCAGTATCAACATACCTTTTTTATGCAAGTCTGTTTTTTTCATAACTCCTCCTACAGAACCTCAATGAAAAATCCCTGTCTTTCATTGTATACAGTATTTTAATATTTGTAAAAATATGGTATTCTTTATAATAACATAAATACAACTTTATTTCAAACACAATATGGAGGTCATCATGGACAGAAAACTAAAATCATTGGATATTATAAAGGGAATTGGTATCATTATGATCATCATCGTTCACAACAGACATTTCATGATTTGGGGAGAAATGTCCGGTATGACACAAACAATCAAGCAGCTTATTAACTTTGGTCAGATGGGATGTCAGCTTTTCTTTTTTGCATCCGGCTTTTCCCTTTGCTATTCATGGGAACATATGACCAGTTCCAATCCATCTAAGCGCTTCCTGCCAATGAGCCTTCGCTTTATTCTTCGCCGCTATCTCAGGCTGATTCCGGGCTTTCTCATTGTTATGATGATTAATTGGGTGTTAAATATACTCCTAATAAATCATCTTGATTTTCTTGGTTTTCTTATGAACCGAGAACCGCTCGCTGTCATTACAAATGTCCTATTTTTGCACGGACTTTTTCCCGCGTATAACAATAATGTATTTCCCGGCGGGTGGTATCTCGGAACTGCTTTCTTACTTTATATCACATTTCCGCTACTGTTTTGTACCTTTAAAAAACTTAAATCTCTGCCCGCCGTATGCATGAGCGCGATTCCTCTGTTATTGCTGGCATTTAATTACTATTTGCTGCGCTATATTACAGTCGCGTTAGGAAATGAACTTTATCCTTCCAATAACTCTTTTTTGTACTTCTTTTTTACAAATCATCTGCCCTGTTTTAGCTTGGGAATTTTGCTTTATTTTTACGAAAAAAAAGAGTTTTCCGTCAAATGTCCCTTGGTCATATCGATTCCCTTATTTCTCGCGGCAACCTACATATGCGTTCATTTTTACCTACTGCCGGAAGAAAACTATATATATACACTCATGCCTTCCATTGCGGGATTTGCCGTATATTGGCTGACGGCAGCGCTCATTCACATCGAGAAAAAACGCATATCCGTCTCCAAAGAATTTGCACATACCTTACTAAGCCGCTTTCTTGTAAGCTGTGGACGTCATTCTTACGGAATGTATCTGGTTCATTCTTTCATCTGTTGGTACGGACTGAAAACATTACGTTATTTTCTTACATTAGACGGCAGAACCTACAATGAACTGCTCGTTTACTGGATCGTATTCCTCCCCTCCGTCTTTGCTGTCTATGGACTGGGACTGTGCATGGAAAAACTGCTCTCTTACATCGACCGCATCATAAGACCCTCGTAACCCAAAATTTTTCCGCAAAAAAGCTCACATCACGTCTTGTGCTGTGAGCCTTTTATATGTCAATGTGTTGTGTTTTTCGGCTTCCTATTACTTGCTTGCTACCGCAGCCTTAATCTGCTCCGTAAGCATCGGTACAATCTTATTCAGATCACCTACAACACCATAGTCCGCTACGTCGAAGATCGGTGCTGTTTCATCTTTGTTGATTGCAACAATGATGTCCGATTCTTCCATACCTGCCAAGTGCTGTATCGCACCGGAAATACCGATTGCAAAATAAACTGTAGGACGAACGGTTTTACCGGTCTGTCCAACCTGTAAATCCTTGCTCTTCCAGCCCGCATCTACTACTGCACGCGAGCAGCTTACCGTGCCGCCGATTGCCTCTGCCAAATCATCCAAAAGCTTAAAGTTCTCAGGGCTTCCTACGCCACGTCCGCCGGATACCAGAATCTTCGCATCCATAATATCAACCGTATCTGTGATATTCTTAACAATCTCAACAATCTCAACATACTTGTTGTCTGGTGTAAATCCAGGATTGAACTCCTCGATAACAGCCTTTGCGCCTTCTTTCTTCTCAAGCTTCTGCATAACACCGGGACGAACCGTTGCCATCTGAGGGCGGAAATCAGGACAAGCAATTGTTGCGATTGTGTTACCGCCAAATGCAGGTCTTGTCATCAAAAGCTGATTGTGTTTCTGCTCCTTGCCGGGAATCGGATTAATCGGGAAATCGCCAATCTCAAGGGATGTACAGTCGGCAGTCAATCCCGTATGAACTCTGGCCGAAACTCTCGGTCCCAAATCACGTCCGATTGCTGTAGCGCCTACGAGTAAAATCTCGGGCTTATACTTGTTGATAACAGATGCCAAAGCATGTGCGTAAGGCTCTGTTCTGTATTCCTTTAATTCCGGATCGTCTACAACGATTACCTTATCTGCGCCGTAAGCTGCAAGCTCGTCTGCCAAGCCCTTTACATCGCTTCCGACCAATACTGCCGTTACCTCTGTCGATAACTTCTCTGCCAGTCTTTTTCCTTCGCCAATCAGCTCAAGCGCGATTCCGCTTACCTTGTTATCTACCTGCTGTGCGAAGACAAACACGCCTTTATATTCTTCTAAATTCATGATAAACCTCCATATTATATACACATATTAAATAACATGCTTTTCCTTTAACTTGTTCATGATGTATTCTACGGACTCGGAAGCGTCTAACGTAACCTTCTCGCCCTGACCTTTACGAACCTTATCGGATGCTCTCGCAATCTGTGTCGGCGAACCCTTTAAGCCGAGATTTGAGTCTTCTACATCTTTTAAGTCTGCTCTGCCCCATGTTGTAATCTCTGACTTGTATGCATCAAAAATTCCGCCTGGAGTCATATAACGAGGCTCATTCAACTCTGCAAGTGCAGTGATCAAGCAAGGCATTTTTGCCTTTAACACATGATATCTATCATCGTACTGACGCTCTACGACAACGCTGTCGCCCTCAATCTTAATGTTCTGCGCATATGAGATTACAGGAATGCCAAGGTGCTCTGAAATCTGCGGTCCAACCTGTGCCGTATCACCGTCGATTGCCTGACGACCTGTGATAATGAGGTCATAATCCAGATTTCTGATTGCTCCTGCAAGTGTCTGTGAAGTAGCCCATGTATCCGCTCCACCGAGCACTCTGTCCGTTACAAGGATACCCTTGTCCGCGCCCATTGCAAGCGCCTCACGAAGCACTTCCTCTGCCTTGGGAAGTCCCATTGTAACAACTGTTACCTCTGCGCCGTACTCATCCTTTAATCGCAATGCTGCCTCAAGACCTGCTTTATCATCAGGATTCATGATTGTCAGCATAGCTGCTCTATCAAGTGTACCATCAGGATTAAACTTTACACCACCCTTTGTATCAGGTACCTGTTTCACACATACTACAACTTTCATGTTTATTCTCCTTATATTTCTATTGATTGTTTATATATTTCTACTTTAACAGATTTGCCGATATAACCATTCTTTGAACTTCGCTGGTTCCTTCGTAGATTTCCGTAATCTTCGCATCTCTCATCATACGCTCTACTTCATACTCTCTTGTATAACCGTATCCGCCGTGAAGCTGTACTGCCTTTGTGGTTACTTCCATTGCCATCTCTGCCGCGTAAAGCTTTGCCATAGCCGCCTCTACGTTGTAAGAGGTCTTGTGATCCTTCGTGTACTGATCTTTTGTGCATGCTGCCTTGTATACCATATACTGTGCAGCCTGTGCTTTTGTTGCCATATCTGCAAGCTGGAACTGTGTATTCTGGAATGCTCCGATTGCACGTCCAAACTGTTTTCTTTCCTGAACATAAGCGATTGTTCTCTCCAATGCACCTTCGCCGATACCGAGCGCCTGTGCCGCGATACCGATACGTCCGCCGTCAAGCGTATGCATTGCGATACCAAAGCCCTTGCCCTGCTGACCAAGCATATTTTCTTTCGGGATACGGCAGTCCGTGAAAATCAACTCATAGGTTGATGAACCGCGGATACCCATCTTCTTTTCCTTTGTACCGAATGAGAAACCGGGTGTTCCTTTCTCTACAATGAATGCCGAAATCTCCTTTGTCATTCTGCCGCGCTTTTCAATCATGCCCGTAATCGCAAAAATGACATAGATGTCAGCTTCTTTACCGTTTGTGATGAAAATCTTAGAGCCGTTTAATACCCACTCATCACCTTCCAATACAGCCTTTGTCTGCTGTCCCTGTGCATCCGTACCTGCACCGGGCTCAGTAAGACCAAAAGCACCAATCTTCTTTCCGCTTGCAAGATCAGGTAAATATTTCTGCTTCTGCTCCTCTGTTCCGTATGTCAAAATCGGATCACAGCAGAGTGATGTATGTGCTGACACAATAACTGCTGTCGTACCGCAGACCTTTGCCAACTCCTCAACACACATTGCATATGTCAAAATATCGCAGCCTTGTCCGCCGTATTCCTTCGGAATGGGAATTCCCATAAAGCCTGCCTTTGCCATTTTTACAACGGTTTCTTTCGGAAACTCCTCTGTTTCATCTACTTCGATTGCAAGAGGCTTTACCTCTTTCTCCGCGAACTCTCTGAAAAGTGAGCGCGCCATTTCATGCTCTTTACTTAATGTAAAATCCATGTTACTAATCCTCCATTTTTATTTGATAAATCCTGCTATTTCTTTGAACGCTTATTTCTTTGAATAATCGTAGAAGCCTACGCCTGTCTTCTTTCCAAGCTTTCCTGCGCGTACCATCTTTCTAAGAAGCGGAGAAGGCGCATACTTTGAGTCACCTGTTTCTGCATAGATAACTTCCATGATTGCAAGCACGATATCCAGTCCGATATAATCGCCGAGCGCCAAAGGTCCCATCGGGTGATTTGCGCCAAGCTGCATTGCCACATCAATATCCGCAACGCTTGCAACACCCGCTGCGTATACATTAATTGCCTCATTGATCATCGGAATCAAAATTCTGTTTACAACAAATCCCGCTGCCTCGTTTACCTCTACGGGAGTCTTGCCGATTTCCGTTGCAATGCCCTTAATCTTCTCCACCAGATCAGCCGGTGTATTTGCGCCCGCAATAACCTCAACAAGTTTCATTCTGTCTGCCGGGTTGAAGAAGTGCATACCGATCAGAGGACGATCGAGTCCCGCACCCATTTCCGTAATCGAAAGGGATGATGTATTGGTTGCAAAAATACATTCGGGCTTTACAATCTTCTGCAATTCCTCAAAGGTTGTCTTCTTAATTTCCATTTTCTCGGGAGCAACCTCAATCACAAGGTCGCAGTCTGTACAGATATCTTTTAATCCGGTCGCAATCTTTGCTGCGATCGCGTCTGCCTTGTCCTGTGTGATTTTTTCCTTGCTTACAAGGAAGTTCAAATTCTTTAAAATCTTAGCCTTTCCGCCGTCTGCAAACTCCTGTTTAATATCGCACAGACAAACCTCATATCCGTCTGTCATCGCAAAAGCCTGTGCAATTCCGGAACCCATGGTTCCCGCACCGATAATACCTACTTTCATTGTAAATCCTCCTTTTCATCTTTCACTACATCTTACTTCTTATTAATATCACTACTACACATATCAGGCAGACCGGCACAGAAGCGAAAAATCCTTTAATAAAGGCTGCTACTATACACAAAATCAGGCATACCACTCCCATTGTCTTAAAGCCTCTTTTTTTAGCCATAAAAAATGGTATCAAACCTACAAGACCGCCTGCTAACAATATACCAATAATAACTCCTATTATATATCCTATCATATACGACGATTCCATATCTATCTTTTGCCTCCTAGCAATTCTTAAACGGTTCTTTTACCTTCTCTTTATTTTTGTCAAGGAAAAATGCCATTCCGTATTTCTGATCTTCTGTTTCGAAACAGTCACCAAAAAGCTTCTCCTCAATCACGATTGCCTTGTCCATATCCACGTCAAGTCCCTCGTTAATTGCCTTCTTGCAGTTGCGAACGGCAATCGGCGCATTCTTTGCGATGCCGGAAGCCATTTTTTCTGCCTGTGCCATCAACTCCTCTGCCGGATAAACTGCATTCACAAGACCGATGCGATATGCCTCATCCGCCTTGATATTTCTTGCCGTGTAGATCATCTGCTTTGCCATGCCTGCGCCTACCAGACGTGCAAGTCTCTGTGTACCACCAAATCCCGGTGTAATACCAAGTCCCACTTCGGGCTGTCCGAATACGGCGTTGTCCGCACAGATTCTGATATCACAGCTCATTGCCAATTCACAGCCACCACCAAGTGCAAAGCCGTTTACTGCCGCAATCACCGGAATTGGGAATACTTCAAGCTTACGGAAAACATCATTTCCCTTCTTGCCGAACGCCTCGCCCTCTGCCTTTGTAAGTGTGCTCATCTCTCCGATATCTGCGCCTGCAACAAAGGATTTTGCACCTGCGCCCGTTAAGATCAGGCAGCGAACCTCATCGAGATTAACTGCGTCCAATGTCGCGTCAAGTTCCTCTAAAACCTGTGAATTCAATGCGTTCAAAGCCTTCTCACGGTTGATTGTGATCTTACCGACCGCACCGTTTACTTCATATAATACAAATTCCATTTCTATAACCTTACTCCTTATTCATATTTTTTTACGACTGTAGAGCAGCCCATACCGCCGCCGATACAAAGTGTCGCAAGACCTGTCTTTGCGCCCTTTGCCTCCATCTCGTGAAGAAGCGTTACCAGAATACGGCAGCCTGACGCTCCCACAGGATGTCCCAATGCGATTGCGCCGCCGTTGGGGTTGAGCTGTTTGTCCACATCAATACCCAAATCTCTACCTACTGCAATCGACTGTGCCGCGAATGCCTCGTTTGCCTCGATAATGTCAAAGTCCTCAATCTTCATGCCTGTTTTTGCAAGCACTTTCTTTGTAGCTGCCACGGGACCGATACCCATAACCTCAGGTCTTACGCCTGCAAGTGCGCCTGCAACCCACTCAGCCATCGGCTTTACGCCCAATTCTTTTGCCTTCTCTTCACTCATAACCACGATTGCTGCTGCACCGTCATTGATGCCTGATGCGTTTCCTGCAGTCACATACTTATCCTTGTTAATCGGACGAAGCTTTGCAAGTGCTTCCATTGTAGAGCCTGCTCTTGGTCCCTCGTCTACCTTAAACTCGATTGTCTCTTTCTTCTTCTTAACCATAACAGGTACGATTTCTTTATCAAATGCGCCCGACTTCTGAGCTGCCTCAGCCTTCTGCTGGCTCTTTAACGCAAACTCGTCAAGCTCTTCTCTTGTAATTTTCCACTCGTCGCAGATGTTGTCTGCTGTCTGAATCATATGGTAATT